>JADGPH010000199.1 GCA_017882555.1 Thermoleophilia bacterium | reverse complement strand
GAAACTGTGGCCGCGGCCGTCGTCGAGCGCCTGGTTCTCGGCCGAGGGCCCGACGCACGCGCTGGCAGCCATCGGTGAACGGGCTCGGCGCCATATCCACCAGCCTGCGGCCGTCTTGCTCAGCCAAAATCGCCTCGATATCGAGCTGATCGGACCTCCAGAGGACCTGGTCGCACCCGCGGGCATGCACCGGGGGCACGCACCGCCGGTCTTTCGGGCCCAGGCAACCGTCGAGGTCGGGGTATCGCCGGCCGTGCTCACGCAGTTTGCGAGCGACCTGGCCGAGCGCGGCTTTGTCTTTCAGGCCCACCTCGGCGTAGGTCTCTGCACGGTCGCCGTCGGCGACCTGGACCAGTTGCGCGAGGTCCGTGCGCGCGCCCTCGCGGTCGGCGGGCACGCGGTGATCGTCGATGCCGCCGACGATCTGCGTGGCGACCCGTGGGGTCCGGCTCCGGCGGGACTCGCGATCATGCGCCGTCTGAAAGATGCGTTTGACCCGGCGGGAATCCTCAACCGCGGGCAGTTCATCGGCGATCCGGCAGGTACCTTGTGAGTGACGAAGAACTGCGCCCGCCTCCGATTCGGCCGTCCCAGTGGCGTGCTGGCATCGAGGCTCCGTCCGAAGAAGACATCGTCTCGTGCGTGTCGTGTGGCCTGTGCCTGCCGCACTGTCCGACCTTTCGGCTGACCGGTCGCGAGACCGCGTCCCCCCGCGGACGGATCGCCGCGATGCGCGCCGTCCAGGAGGGCCAGGCGACGATCGACGACACCTTCCGCACGATGATGGACGAGTGCCTGGCCTGCCGGGCCTGTGAGACCGCCTGCCCGAGCGGGGTCCCGTTTGGCCGCATGATCGAGGCGGCACGTGCCCAGATCGAACCCACCCGGCCGCTCGCGAGCCGCGGACCGCGCGCCCTCGGACTCAAATACGTGCTCCCGCGACCCTGGGCCATCTACGCCGCCGCCGCCGGGATGGGGATCGCCCAGGCGCTGCGGCTGGACCGACTCGGGCCCGCCGGCGCGCGCACGACGACCCCGCGTATCTCGCTGCCGAAATTGGCACGTCCACTGCCGCGCACGATGGGGTCCGGTCCCACGGCGGCGCTGCTGTGTGGATGCGTGATGGACGTAGCGTTCCGCGATGTGCAGCGCGACACGATGCGGGCCGTGGCCGGTTCCGGCTACCGGGCGGTGCGCCCGCGCGCGGGGGGGTGCTGCGGTGCGCTGGCGATGCACTACGGGTACCCCGACGCCGCCCGCCGGATGGCCCGCGACCGGATTGCCGAATTTGAGGATGCCGAGGTCGTTGTCGTCAACTCCGCGGGCTGCAGCAACCACATGAAAGGCTGGGGACACCTGCTCAACGACGATCCTGAATGGGGTCCACGTGCCGCCGCGGTCGCCAGTCGTGTGCGGGATCTGCTTGAGCTGGACCTTGCCACACGTTCGCGCGACCTCGGCACGATCGCCTGCCACGACGCCTGCCACCATGTCCACGGCCAGGCCCTCGGGCCCGATCTGCGCCGCGTGATCCGGTCGGTCGGGGGACAACCGGTCGAGATCCCCGGCGGCGGACGCTGCTGTGGGGCCGCGGGCCTCTATGCGGTCCTGCAACCGGAACTGTCGGCACAATTGCGCCGCCAGAAGGCCGCGGCGATCACCACGACCGGCGCCAGCACGGTCGCGGTGGCGAACCCGGGGTGCGCGATCCAAATCGCCGCGGGGCTCCGCGAGATCTCCTCACCGATCCGCGTCGTTCACCCCGCCCAGCTCATCCGCTAGGTGGGTGCCCGCTGGGGCGTCGCCCCAGCGGCGTCACGGTCCTTCGCCACGGGTCCGGGTCGCACGCAAATCGGCCAGTTGGTCCGAGAGCTCGTCGGCCATTTGTGCCCGCTCCACCGCCCGCCTCAGGCGCACGCGGGTCCGATCCAGGCGGGCCTGGCCATCCGGGTCGAGCTCGCCGAGTGCCTCCGCCTGGACCAGCTGCTCGGCCACACCGGCAAGCCGACGCACACGATCCCACAGCGCATCCGCGACAGCATCGGATTCCGAAGCCGGCAAGGTCATAGCCCAAGCATAAGCGCACGACCCGCCAGCGTGCCAGCCTCGGACAACCCCCGTCCGGCTAGGCCTCGGGCAGTGACGCTCCGGATCCCTCGCCAGCGGACGATCCCCCGGTGCCCGCCCCGGCACGCGGCGAACGGCGGCGTCGTCGGCGGCGGCGGCGATTGGCCGTCGCGGCAGATCCGTCGGTGCCTGGGGGTGCGGACTCAGCCGGCCTGGCGCCACTTCCGGACACCCCGTCAGCCGCGGCGGCCGGAGCGGTGCTTGCCGGGTCGGTGGGCGACGCGTGCAGGCGGCGTCGGCGGCGTCGGCGCGGCTTGGCGGGGTCCTCCGTCGCCGTGTCGCGACGGCGCTGGCCGTCGCCTAAGCCGATGTCGTCCGCCGACGGCAGACGCGGGAAGCGAGTGCGTAGGGCATTCCAGCCACGACGTGACATCAGCGCCTTGGGCTGGGTCGCGCCGACCGCGGCCCGTAAGGCTCGGCGGGCATCCGGTGTCGTGAAGTCCAGCGAGTCGAGCAAGCCCCTCAGGTGCGCCCAACCACCGGCCGCGGCGGCGGCGCGCGCCGCTAGGCGCACGTGCTCGGGACGCGTCGGCACATCCCCTGGACCCAAGACGACCGTCAGGCGCGCAACCTGACCCAAGCGCAGTGCGGCGACCGCGTCTGCGTCCGGCGGAATCGGATCCGGCGGCGGGCCACCGGCCGCCCGCAACCACCCGGCGATGAGATTGATCTCGCCACCGGCGGAGATCAGGTGGCGTGCTTCCCAACCTGCAATCCGCGCGGCTTCCTGGTTGCGTCCCGGGCGATGGGCCTCGGCCAGCCCCCGTGAGACGTCCCACGCCCACGCCGGGGCCCATGACGAGGCCTCGTCGAGAGCGGTCCAACGCCGACGACGATCGCCCGAACGACCCAGCTGTTCGAGAGCGGTGATCCGATCCCATTTGCCCGCACTGTCGGCGTGGTACCAGAGGGCCCGCAGGCGTTCCCGCGCGGTCATGCGCAGGCTGTCCAGGACCCGTCGCGGAGCTTCGTCTGTCAGCCACATCCGCAGGTCGGGCTGTACGACCATTGCCATCGCCCACTCACGCCACATCGGCTGATCGATCCCGTCGCGGGCGGTGCGCGCCAGCACGCCGGTCAGGCCCCACCACGACAGCGCACCCGTCGGTGGGATGCCCGCGGCAACCCGTTCGGCGATCTCGATGCAGGTGGCATCGGCGGCGGCGGCCTCGATCCACTCTTCGATCAGGATGCCCCGCAGCTGGCTGGTGTCGGCATCCCGCCAGCCGCCGTCGCGGAAGCCAGCGGCAATCTGCGCCGGGTCGGCGCCGGGATTGACCAGCTCGGCGACGTTGCCGGCCTGATCGGCCAGCAGGCGCGCCGCCTGGGCGAGCTTGCCGCGCTCGTCCCCGGCGTCGGGTGGACCCGCCACCCGACCCAAGGGCTTGTACCAGCCGACCCCGAACAGATCGTGGCTGGTCTTGACACCCATCAGGTCACCCTTGGGTAAGAATTCGACCGACACGGCCTCCTTCTCGGGGGCCGGGCGCATCACCCGACCAAGGCGCTGCACGAAAACGCGCTCAGAGGTCGTCGGTGCCAGGTGCATCACGACCGAGGCCCGGGTCTCGTCCCATCCTTCGGTCAGAAGATCCGCGTTGCACAACACGTCGATGTAGCCCTCGCCGAATTTCTTGAGGATCATCTGTAGATCACGGGTCGGCGTCTGCCCCGAGACCGCGGCGGCCTTGACCCCACGCGTGATCAGCTCATCGGCCAGGTTGTGCGCCTGAGCGACGGTCGCCGTGTACGCCACGCCGGCGAGTTTGAGCGGTTGAAAGTGCTCGGCCCAGACATCCGCACACGCCGTGTGCCAGAGCGCGCGATCCAGCGCCCGGCCGAGGCTGCCCTGATCAAAGTCCCCCCGCACCCGCGCCACATCGGAGAGATCGACCGCGCGCTCGACGCGCAGAGAGCGGAGCGGGCAGAGAATTCCGCGCTCGATCGCCGAGGCACGATCGAGGGTCGTAGCGACCGGGCCGAAGATCTGCTCGACGTGACCGGTGGTCGTGGCCCCGGTCGCGGTGAAGCCGACGATGACGGCGTTTTTGGCCCGGTCGAGCATCAGGCGCGTCTGGGCGCCGAGGGCGGTATGGGCCTCATCGCAGACCAGCAGGGTCACTTCATCCCAGTTGATCCGCGCCGCGTGGCGCAGTGCAGCCTGGTAGGTGCAGATCGCCACGCCCGATTGGCCGATCGCATCCGGACCTTCGTCGTTGACCCTCACCGACGGGAAGTGACGTGCGAAGCCGGCGATCGTTTGCTCGGCGAGATTCCGTCGCGGCACCAGGACGCATGCCGATCCGTCGAGGGCGGCCGCCAGCGCACAGAACATGATCGTCTTGCCGGATCCGGTCGGCGCATCGACCCACGTCCGGCGCACCCCGTGCGCCAACCGCGACGCGAGATCGTCGAGCGCTTCAATCTGATGCGGACGCAAGGTGACGTCCGGCCAGACGACGCCCGGGTCTTCAAGGGCAGCGGCCAGCGCGTCGGCAGGCAACGGCGGAGCACTGATGTTCGAGGTGAGACTCAGGCTGACTGGCATCCGGTGACAGGGCTCGCCGCTCTCAACACACACGACAAGCGATGTGGCCAAGCGAGGGCAGGTACAGGGGCCTCGGATCGCATGGCGACGGACGCTCAGGTCAGATCAGCACGGAGCGACCGCCTCTCATTGGCGACCGCGACAAGGCTACCACGATTTGCGGACGTCCACAGCACACCGCCCCGCGGCATGATCCGCGACTCCGAAAGGCCCGGTAGCATCACACGGTGATGTTGCCGCCCGGGGACCCGTCGCGATGAAGCTGCCCAACCTCTCGTGGCGCCCGACAACCGCACACCTCACCACGGCCGCGCTCGCCGTCGTGTGCCTGTTGGTGGGCTTCTGGATCGGATGGGCACACCGCTCGAGCATCGACCCGAATACGGTCACGCCGTCTGTTCCTAAGAACATGCGCACGCGCGCGGTCCGCGTCACCGCGCCGACGACGGCCACCTCGAGCACAACTGCCGGCACCACCACACCACCGTCCGCAACGAGCACCACCCCCGCAGCAGTACTGCCCCTGCGCGCGGAGACCAAGATCGCGGTGCTGAACGCCGGTGCCACTCCGGGGATCGCCGTGCAGCTCGCGGTCAGCATCGTGGATCGGGGATACCCCACCCCGGCCGTCGGCAATGTCCTGTTGCCGCCCAACCAGCTCCCGACCTCGACCGCTCCGGCGACGCCGACAAGCACGACGACCACGACGACCGCCGGCACGACGACCTCGACCACATCGACCGCACCGACACCCGCGACACAGCAGCTGGTCATCTACTACCGCCCCGGCGAGCAAGCCGTGGCCGGGCGCCTCGGCACCGACCTCGGGATCACCGTCATCGCGCCGATTCCCGTCACCGGACCAGTGCCCAGCGCAGCGCCATCGGCCCAACTGATCGTCGTGGTCGGCGGCGGATGACACCGCCCGCGGTGCGCATCGGGATCCGGGTCCCCCAATACGGAGGTACCTGGGGGGAGATCCGCTCGATCGCCGAGTTGCTCGAGCGCTCCCGGGTTGATGCCCTGTGGGTCAACGACCATCTCCAATCACCGGGGCGGATCAAGTCCGACCCGACCTTTGATGCGTTCACGACCCTCGGCGCCCTCGCCCCGCTGACCGCCCGAATCCACCTGGGCATCGCGGTGGCGTCGGCCAGTTATCGCCCCCCACAGCTGGCCGCCAAGATGGCCTCCGTCCTTGATGTGATCTCCGGCGGCCGGCTGATCATGGGCCTCGGGACCGGCTCCGACCGGCCCGAGCATGCCGCATACGGCTACGACTTCGGCACGTCCAGTGAGCGCACGACGCGTCTGCGCACCGCGCTCGAGGTGATGGAGGCGATGTGGGCACACCCCGAGGGCGCGAGCGTTGCGGGGGTGCTGGACAACGCCCCCAACATGCCGCTCACGCGCCGTCCCCCGGTGTGGCTGGCCGCCCACGGACCGGTCCTGCTCGCGCTGGCCGGGCGCTCAACCGACGGCATCATCGCCGCATGGACCTCGCCCGAGGAACTCGGAGCGCGCGCGGCGATCGCCCGTGAGGCCGCCGACGCGGCCGGCCGGCCGGCGCTCCGGGTGGCCCTCTACACCTTCTGTCTGGTCGCGCCAAGCATCACGGAGTTGCACGCGTGGGTGCGACCCCAGGCGGATCTGCTCGGGACCACCCCGGCCCGGTTTGTGCGCTGGCTCGGCACCACCGGACTCGTCGGCACCCCCGATGAGGTCCGCCAACGCCTGGCCGCCTACGCCGCTGTGGGTGTCACCGATGTCATCCTGGCGCTCCCCGAGCGGGTCCCGTGCGAGGCGTTCGCGGCGGTCGCGGAATCGCTCGTGCCCCCTCCGGACCCGGAGCTGCGACCCCGGCCGCTGGCTGTCGGCGTCAGTGCCGGTGCCAACCTCGTGCAGCTGTTGGTCGGCCGCCACGTGCGATCAGGCGCCGGCGCGACGCCCGCGGTGATCGACACCAATGGCGCCTGGACCTACGACGAGCTCTGGGCGGGCGCACGCGGTGCCGCGGGCGCGCTCCGCGCGGCGGGGGTGCGGCGCGGGGATCGGGTCGCGGTTGCGGTGCGCGACAGCCGCGAGTGGGTTGCCGCCGTGTTGGGGGTGGCCTGGCTCGGTGCGGTCGCGGTCCCCGTTGACCCCTTGAGTCCGCCGGATCGGATCGCCGTGATCCTCCAGGACTGCGAACCGCAGTTGGTTGTGGCCGAGCGGGGGCTCGATGTCGATCGCTGGCCCACCGTCGCCCCGGATGCCCTCAGCGGTGATTCCGGCCCCGAGGTGGCTGCGGTGCACCCGGAAGATCTGGCGTACATGATCTATTCCTCCGGTTCGACGGGGCG
>JADGPH010000198.1 GCA_017882555.1 Thermoleophilia bacterium | reverse complement strand
GTCACCCAACCGCGGTCGACCAGCGCCCCGATCGTGATCCGCACCGCCCGTCGGTCGAGGCCAAGGTCCTCGGCGATGGCGTCCGGTGTGCCGGGCGTTGCCAAACGCGCCCAGAGACCCGACTCGTAGGCCGCCGAGAGCACCAACACCTCCCGCCAATCGTCGACTCGGCTCATGGCAGCCAGGCTATCCGTTTCGGCTCGCGCCGGGGTCCGAGGACGCCACGCGGACGAGGACACTGGTATCCTGCGGCCCATGACCGTCGGCAAGTCAAAAAAGCGCGCCGTCAGCCGACGCCGCAACTACGGGCCGCGGCCGGATGAGATCGGCATCCGCAAGTACCTGCCGACCTACTGGGCCAACTGGCTCGGTTTCGCCCTGTTCGGATTGGTCGGGCTCACGTTCCTGGGCTGGGCCATCTACTACGTGGCCATCCAGACCTTTGCCGACGCGATCGTGGCAGTCGCCCTCGCGGGAGCCTTGGGATACATGGTCTACCTGTTCGGTTCGACTCGCCTGCGCGACTAAGCGCACCCGCCGCCCGAATCCACGCAGCCCAGCGCCGCAACGCGCCTCTAGGGAGCGCCGAGTACCTCGGCCACGCACGCCTCGTCACCACGGGCGCGGGTCGTCGCCACGCTCAACGTCGCGTCATGGTCGAAGGCCGCCAACATGCCCTTCCAAATCGCGCGATCGAGCCCGCAGATGCGCTCAGGATCATCAAACGCCAACTCCTCGAAAGGGCAGGCGCAGGCGCGGATCGTTCCGTCACCAGAGGTTTGGGCCGCAAAGCCGTACCGGCTCAGCAGTCGCACGACCTGCTCGACCGCATTGACCCCGTCGTGGCCGGGGCGTGTCCGACCGTCAGCAACCTCGGTCAGGCCGACCTCAAACCCGAACTCGTACCCGATCCGCTCAAGACTGTCCTGACGCGCTGCGCCAGATTCGTCGGCCGCGGCCTTGAGGAGCAGCGACGCCAATAGGTCGTAATGGCGCTCCGGCAACGACACCGTGAGCTCTTCCGCCGCGAGTCGATAATGCTTGGCGGGGCGACCGGCACCGGGACCCGATCGACCCGTGCGGCGCTTGAACTCGGCCGTCAGAAAACCCTGATCGACCAACTTGTCGAGATGAAAGCCCGCGAGGCGCCGATCGATTCCCACCGCATCGGCGACGAGATCCTTGCTGACCGCGTCATCGGACTCACGCACCATAAAGAAGACGCGTCGGCGCGTTGGATCCCCCAACGCCGCAGCCAAACGCTCAATCTGGCGCTCGGCGGTCATCGCTGAGGCGTATTCGGGCTGGTCAGCCAAGACGATCCCCCGCAGAGTCACGCACTGCGTCGAGGGTAGCACCGAAAGCGTGAGCACCCGGCGAATGTTCCCTGACTACCGGACCGGCCTTTCGCTTTTCGGTCATGCAGGTATCCTATAGAAGAACGCGCGCTACCCCACGGGTCTCAGTTGGCGTGAGCACCCCCGGGGTCATCACTCACATTCTGCTCCAGGAGATGGCTGTGTCGACGACCACACCGCCCGAACTCGAAGGCTTTGGACAGTACAAGTTTGGCTGGCACGACCCAGCGCACTATGTCTTCACACCCAAGAAGGGTTTGAACGCCGACGTTGTGCGGGAGATCTCGTTCCTCAAGAACGAGCCCGAGTGGATGACCAAGTTCCGCCTGCGTGCACTGGAGATCTTCGAGAGCAAGCCGATGCCGAACTGGGGATCGGACTTGAGCGGGATTGATTTTCAGGACATCTACTACTTCATTCGCGCCTCGGAGCGACAGGGGAAAGATTGGAACGACGTCCCCGAGGACATCAAGAACACCTTTGATCGGCTCGGGATCCCCGAGGCCGAGCAGAAGTACCTGTCCGGGGTCTCCGCGCAATACGAGAGCGAGGTCGTCTACCACTCGATCCGCGAGGACCTCGAGAACAAGGGCGTGATCTTCTGTGACACCGACACCGCCCTGCGCGAGCACGAGGAGCTTTTCCGCACCTACTGGGCGACGGTGATTCCGCCGGGCGACAATAAGCTCGCTGCACTCAACAGCGCGGTGTGGTCGGGTGGATCGTTTATCTGGGTTCCGGAGGGCGTCGAGGTCGAGATCCCTCTGCAGGCCTACTTCAGGATCAATGCCGAGAATATGGGACAGTTTGAGCGCACGCTGATCATCTGCGAGCCCGGCTCCTACGTCCACTACGTCGAGGGCTGCACCGCCCCGATCTACGCCAGCGACAGCCTGCACTCGGCCGTCGTCGAGATCATCGTCAAGCCCGGCGCCCGATGCCGATACTCCACGATCCAGAACTGGTCGACCAACGTCTACAACCTGGTCACCAAGCGTGCCGTGGCCCAAGAGAACGCCACTATGGAGTGGGTCGACGGAAACCTCGGCAGCAAGGTCACGATGAAGTACCCGGCCGTGTGGTTGACCGGTCGTGGTGCGCGCGGCGAGGTGCTGTCGGTCGCCTTTGCCGGCGAGGGGATGCACCAGGATGCCGGCGCCAAGATGGTGCACGTCGCCCCGGATACCTCGTCGACGATCATCTCGAAGTCGATCAGCCGTGGTGGAGGCCGGACGTCGTACCGGGGCCTGGTGAGGGTCGAGCCGGGCGCGTATCGCTCCCGGGCGTCGGTCGTCTGCGACGCGCTGTTGCTCGACGAGGACAGTCGCTCCGACACATACCCGTACATGGACATCCAGGAAGAGAATTCCTCGGTCGGCCATGAAGCAACGGTGTCCAAGGTCGCCGATGACCAGATCTTCTATCTAATGAGCCGTGGGCTCTCCGAGGAAGAGGCCATGGCGATGATCGTGCGTGGCTTCATCGAGCCGATCGCCAAAGAACTGCCCATGGAATACGCCGTCGAACTCAACCGCCTGATCGAGCTCCAGATGGAGGGCAGCATTGGTTAACGCGCCGGGCTGGGCCGCAGAGGTGCGGCAGACCGCCACCGCCAACCTGGATCGACTCCCCGTCCTGACCGGCGAGGAAGAAGAATGGCGTTTCACACCCCCCGCGGATCTGGGACTCGTTGGCGACGGGCCAGCCGATGGTCCCGCTGTGGGGGCCCAGCTCGCGGCCAGCGCGGGACCGCGGTCCGCCAACTTGACCCTGGTCGACGGTGCGCCCTCAGCCCCGGCCCTCGGTGAGGTGCCGGCAGGCGTAATCGTCGCCGAACTCGGCCAAGCGCTCATCGATCACGAGGAGTTGGTCCGGTCGCGGCTCTATAGCCTGATCGGGTTCGCCGACCGCCCGGGCGCCTTGAACGCAGCCCACTGGGAGGGCGGCACCTTTGTGTACGTCCCGCGCGGAGTGGAACTCCTATTGCCCACCGAAACCCTGCTGAGCGCGACGGGCGCACATGGTCGGGTCACCAGCCGGACCTTGGTGATCGTGGATGAGGGTGCCAAGGCGACCGTGATCGATCGCTATCGCTCACCGAATCTTCCCAGCCCGGTCACTGTCTCAACGGCCACGGAGATCATCGTGGCCGACGGCGGCGAACTCGAACACCTCTCGTTGATCGAGTGGGGCGCCGGAGTACGCCACCATGCCCGCATCACCGCGTCGGCGGGAAAGGACGCACGGGTGCGCTCGGTCGTGGTCACCCTCGGCGGCGACATCGTCCGGGTCGAGGCCACCCATATCGCCGCCGGCCCAGGGTCGGATTCGCGGGCCTTGGGCCTATGTTTTGCCGACGACCATCAGCACTTCGAGCACCGCGTGATCGCACGTCACGAAGCTCCCCAGGCGTATTCGAACCTGCTCTATAAGGGCGCCCTCAAAGACCAGTCGCACACGGTCTTCTTCGGGAATCTGGTCGTCCCCCCAGGCGCCCCGGGCACCGACGCCTATCAGACCAACCGCAACCTTGTACTCAATGAAGGCGCACACGCGGACACGATCCCGTTCCTGGAAATAGAGACGGCCGAGGTCAAGTGCTCGCACGCGGGCGCCGTCGGCCGCGTCGACGACGAGCATCTGTTTTACCTGCGTTCCCGCGGCGTGCCCGAGGACGCCGCCAAGCGCCTGATCGTGCTCGGCTTCCTGCAAGAAGTCCTCGAGCACGTCCATCTCGACGAGGTGCGTCGCGAGCTCGAAGAAGCGGTGGCCCGGAAACTCTCATGACCGGCTTACCGCTCTATGACGTCGCCGATCTCGCCGACGTGCCCCCGGAGACCCCGGTGCGCGTTGATGTCGCCGGGACGCCGATTTGCCTGGTCAACGTCGGTGGCACGATTTACGCTGTCCATGACGTGTGCACACATGCCCTCGAGTCGCTTTCCGGCGGCTGGGTGACCGGCGATCGCATCGAGTGCCCCCGTCATGGGGCCGCGTTCTCGGTCATCACCGGAGTGCCGTTGACCCTTCCGGCCACCATGCCGCTGCCGACCTTTGACGTGGCAATCAAGGAGGGGCGGATCTTGGTGGATCCCACGCCCAGCCGACCGCATCCCCTGTACGGCAACTAACAACCAGGAGAACTCCTCACTTGGCCGATCCCATCCTTCAGATCAAAGGCCTCGAAGTCGCTGTCGACGGCCGCACAATCCTCAAGGGCGTTGACCTTGCGGTCCCCCAGGGCGAGATTCATGCCCTGATGGGCCCGAACGGCTCCGGCAAGAGCACCCTCGCCTACGCGCTCGCAGGGCACCCTAGGTATGAGATTACCGGCGGCTCGGTGATCTTCGACGGGCGCGATCTGCTTGACATGGAAATCGATGAACGCGCCAAGGCCGGCTTCTTCTTGGCCATGCAGTACCCGGTCGAGGTGCCCGGCGTGTCGGTCCTCAACTTCCTGCGCACCTCTATGAATGCCGTGCGCGGCGAGGAAATCAACCCGCGCGATTTCATGAAGCTCTTTCAGGAAAAGAGCAGGTTGCTGGAGTTCGACCCGAGCTTCACCGACCGTTACCTCAACGAGGGCTTCTCCGGCGGCGAGAAGAAGCGCCACGAGATCCTCCAGATGGTGATGCTTGAACCGCGCTTCGCGGTGCTCGACGAGACCGACTCCGGCCTCGACGTCGACGCGCTCAAGGTGGTCAGCCGCGGCGTCAACAGCCTGCGCGGACCGAATCTCGGCGCCTTGATCATCACCCACTACACGCGGATCTTGCAGTACATCGCCCCGGACGTGGTGCATGTGATGTTCGAAGGCAGGATTGTCCGCACCGGTGGCCCGGAACTCGCCGACGAGCTCGAGGCCGGTGGGTACGCGCAATACGGCTCCCCGGAGCCGGCTGTGGCACCGGGCGCCTAGCCTCCACGATGGCACTGACTGCAGACATCGATCCCCGGGTGCTGCGCCTGGATTTTCCGATCCTCGCGCGCGTCGGGGATCGCCCGCCCCTGGTGTATCTCGATTCTGCAGCCACCTCACAAAAACCGACCGCGGTCCTGGACGCGATGGACCGGTACTACGTCGAGACGAACGCCAACGTCCATCGCGGCGTCTACCAATTGGCTGAGGAAGCCACCGCGCGCTTTGAGGCCGCTCGTGATTCGGTGGCCCGCCTGGTCGATGCACCACGTGAGGGCACCATCTTCACCAAGAACGCCACTGAGGCCATCAACCTGGTGGCATGGGCCTGGGGGGTCCGGAACCTGGCGCCGGGCGACGTGATCATGGTCACCGAGATGGAGCACCACAGCGGCATCGTGCCCTGGCAAATCGTCGCGGAGATCACTGGCGCGCGCGTTGTCTTCGCACCGATCACGAGCGACGGCGAACTCGAGCTGGACTGGATCACGCACACGCTGCGCACGGAACCGGTGCGGATGGTGAGCGTCGTACACGTCTCCAATGCGCTCGGCACGATCAACCCCGTGGCAGAGATTGCCCGCCGGGCCCACGAGTACGACGCATTGGTCCTCGTGGACGGCTCACAGAGTGTTCCCCACATGCCGGTACGGTTCTCGGAGCTCGGAGCGGACTTTCTCGCGTTCACCGGTCACAAGATGCTCGGCCCCACGGGCATCGGGGTGCTTGTCGGCCGCCCCGAGATCCTCGACGGCATGAGCCCGTTTCTCGGCGGTGGCGAGATGATCTCCGACGTGCGCACCGATGGGTCCGATTGGGCGGAGCTGCCCTGGAAGTTCGAAGCGGGTACCCCGCCGATCGCGGAAGCCGTTGGGCTGGGTGTTGCTGCCGACTACCTGCGTGACATTGGCCTTGGCGCCGTCCGGGCCCATGAGCGCGCACTTGTGTCCTACGCGTTCGGCGCGCTGGCGGAAATCGACGGTCTGCGGATCTATGGGCCCCAGGATCCCGATCGCCGTGGGGCTCCGATCAGCTTCAGCCTCCCCGATCTGCACCCGCACGACATTGCCCAACTGGTCGACCGAGAGCGTGTGTGCATCAGGGCCGGGCACCACTGCGCCAAGCCGCTGATGCGCACCCTCGGCGTCTCCGCGACCGCGCGGGCCAGCGGATACATCTACAACGACGCCTCCGACATCGACGCCCTCGTGCACGCACTCCACGCAGCACGATCGTTTATGGGGAGCTGACACGTGGCAGGGCTCGACGACCTCTATCAACAGCTGATTCTCGATCACTACCGCCGGCCACGCCATTGCGGGGTGCTTGATCACCCGACGATCGCCGTGGATCAGCACAACCCCCTCTGCGGCGATGAACTGCATGTGACGCTGCGCATCGACGATGATCGCGTCACCGAGGTTGCGCACACCGGTGACGGATGCTCAATCTCTCAGGCGTCGGCATCGATGATGAGCGATGCAATCGTCGGCCACACCACCGACGAAGTGCTGGCAATGATCGAGCACTTTCGCCGAGTCATGCACCGGGAGGTCGCCGCCGACGAAGACCAACTTGGCGATGCCATCGCACTGGAAGGCGTCGCGAAGTATCCGGTGCGTATCAAGTGTGCATTACTGTCATGGATGGCACTCAAAGACGGACTGCTCACCCACATGGTGAACCAACAGGAGGGCAGATGACGACCGAAGATGATGTGCGCAGTGCAATGAAGCAGGTCGAGGATCCGGAGCTGGGGATCAACGTGGTCGACCTCGGGCTGCTCTACGGGGTCGACGTATCCGATGAGGGGTTCGTCCGGCTCGAGATGACCCTGACGTCGATGGGCTGCCCGTTGACCGAACAGATCCTCGGCGACAGCCGTGCCGCAATCGAACCGCTCGACGGCGTCACGGGGGTCGACATCAGCTGGGTGTGGGAGCCGGCTTGGAGCCCCGAGCAGATGACCGACGAAGGACGGTTCATGATGAAGGTGATGGGCTATGGCTGAGCCCGCTGCCGTTCTGCCAGTAACGCTCGAGGAAAAGAAGGCCGCAGCACGCGAGCGTGCACGAACCGCGCGGGCGGCACAAGCTGCCGGCCTCGACGCGGGACTCGTCAGCATCAGCGATGCCGCCGCGGCATACATCAGAGAGTCGGCGGCCCGATCGGGTTTGCAACCGGGCGTCCGGCTGCGCATCCTCGCAGGTGGCTGCTCGGGGCTTGAGTACAAGCTCGACCTGTTGGCCGTCGACGATGCGCCGAACCCCGATGAGCGGGAGGTCACATCGAACGACGTGCGCATCCTGATGGACCTCAAGAGCGCCATCCATGTGACCGGATCGGTCATCGACTATGAGTCCGGACTGCTGCGTCGCGGTTTTCGCATCAACAATCCCAACGCGACCGGAACCTGCTCATGCGGAGATTCGTTTAGCGCCTAGGCGGAGCGCACGGCGCGCGAGATCCTGGTCTGAATCCCGCGGCGGGAAGGAGTGTCCGAGCGCAGTGCGAAGATCACTTTGACCGACACCTTCGTTGCCTGGGAGCCCCCCATGTCCGACACCGCTTCGGGTGCTGCAGCAGTCGCTCCGCGCGCCGCGTTCAACGACGCGTCCACGAGCCGGCAGCCCGTCCTGCAGGTCCTTCCGTCCGAGTGGGACGACGTCCCAACCGGAAGAGTCCCTGCGTCGGTAATCCGCTATTTCGAAGAGGCGAACGCGCGCGAGGAAGCGCGTCGACTCCGGCGGCACGCGCGACCGATCGAGTAACCAACCAGGATAGGGGCGCGCTCGACGCACCTGTCCTGGTGCACCACCCAATTGACGAACCCCGCTCGTTGGCACCGGGTGCCAACGACACCGAAACTGCGTCGATCTACGCGACGGCTCGTGCCCAGATTCGGGATCGGCACCGGATGAGTCTAAGGTTGTGCGACGACACCGCACACCAGCCCGACGTACCATCCCGGTACCATCGCTGGACCCCGACGGCTCCCCCCACGACGGAGCCAATGCCCGGTCACCCCGTTCGTTGAGGCCCATGTTCCGAAAGCGCTACACCGTAGTCATCGTCGGCGAAGCGGGCTCATCCGCCGCGCAGCGCAGCGAGGTCAGCCGCCACCGTTCTGAACGCGATGCCCAAATCGCCGCCCAG
>JADGPH010000197.1 GCA_017882555.1 Thermoleophilia bacterium | reverse complement strand
CTAGGGGTTCACGGCGCGGGATCAAAACGTCCATGCTTGCTGGCGTGAGCGAACACATCCTGATCGTGGACGATGACCCTCCTGTGCGGCGAATGCTCGCGCGGACGATCGTGGCCGAAGGGTATGGGGTTGAGGAGGCGGCCGACGGGGCGCGAGCGTTGGTCGCCATCTCGCAGCAGGCGCCGGATCTCGTCGTGCTGGATGTCGCAATGCCGGGGCTCGATGGGTTCGAGGTCTGCCGGCGGATTCGCGCGAAAGGGCTGGCGATCCCGGTGTTGTTGCTCACCGCGCGCGACGATGTCGTGGATCGCGTGGTCGGTCTGGACGCGGGCGCCGACGACTATCTCATTAAGCCGTTTGACTCCGACGAACTCCTCGCCCGCATTCGGGCGCTGCTACGGCGTGGGCGTCCGGTGGGCACCTTGCGGAGTGTCGGGACGCTGACACTCGACGTCGAAACACGTCGTGCACGGGTCGGCCATCGAGAGGTCGAGCTGACCGCGCGCGAGGCCGCCTTGTTGGAGCTGTTGATGCGGCGACCCAACGCCGTGGTGACACGTGAGCTCGCGCTGCAAGAACTCTGGGACGACGGTGCGACCCTCGGGGTTGTCGATCGCTACGTCGGGTTTCTGCGGAGCAAGCTGGGCGACGGGGTCGAGATTCGCACCGTGCGCGGCGTGGGCTTTACGCTCGTCCCATGACGCGCCTGAGCCTGAGATCTCGCATCGTCGCCGTCGCCGTCGCCGCGATTGTTCTGGCGGTGGCTGGGCTTGGGATTACGGTGGGCGTGCTCGTCGGCCGCGACCTGCGCGGGTCGCTCGATCAGACGTTGCGCGATCGCGCGATAGAGATCTCCCGGCTGAGCGTGTCGACACCGGCGTTACTCACCGCGCCCGGTGCCCTCACCTCGACCACCGGTGGCACCGAGGTCGACGTTGAAGTGGTCGACCGCCACGGGAACATCCTGGCGAGCTCTCCCGCGCTCGGCGGCCAGAAGCTGCCAGGGGCGTCGTTGGTCGCACAGGCGCTCCGGCAGGGCGTCAGCGCGTATGCGGACGGGCGTTTTGCCGGGGCATCGATTCGCATGTTTGCTGCGCCGTTGCCGGAGGTCCCGGGTCCAGCCTCAGGGGGCGCGGTGTTGCTCGGCTCATCACTAGGACCGGTCGCGTCGACGCTGGGACACGTGCGCGCAGTGATCGCGACGAGCGCGATTGCTGCTGCCCTTCTCGGGGGCCTGCTGGTGGCGATCTTGACGGGTCGGGGCTTGCGGCCATTGCGGCGCCTGAGCACCGCAGCGGGTGAGATCGAGCGGAGCGGTGATGCGTCTCGGCGTCTTCCGGAAGGTGCGACACCGCGGGAAATCGCCGAACTCACGGGTACGTTGAACGCCATGCTCGCGGCCCTTGAGCGCTCGCGTGAGACCGAACGTCGCTTTCTCGCCGACGCCTCGCATGAATTGCGGACTCCGCTTACGTCCCTGCGGGGTAATGCCGCATACTTGGCCAAGCACGGCACGGATCCGGTGGTATTGCAGGAGATTGAGGCCGACGCGGTGCGCGTTGGGCAACTGGTGGATGATCTGTTGGCGCTCGAGCGGGCCGAGGCCCACGATGTGCCGCGCGCAGCCGTCGATCTGGCTGCGCTGACGGCTGAGCGTGCAGGACGGGCCGGCGCCACCCTTGAGGTGTGTGCGCCGGCGCTGGTGTGGGGCGACCGGGTCGCGCTGGGTGGGGCGCTCGGAAACCTGATCGACAACGCTCGCCTTCACGGACCTGAGCGCGGTGAGATCGTCGTCCGACTGGAGGTCGGCGCGGGCGTCGCGCGTCTGAGCGTGGTGGACGAGGGTCCCGGGATTCCACCTGACCAGATTGATGCGGCATTTGGACGATTCTGGCGCGGGTCGGAGGCAACCAGCACACCGGGGAGTGGGTTGGGTCTTGCGATCGTGCGGGCGACTGCCACGGCCCACCACGGTCGCGTCGAGGTGGACGGGTCCCGGTTCACGTTGGTCATCCCGATTGCCGTGCCGGGCGTCGTCGAAGCCGCGACCCCGGCGACCGGCGGGGCGTGACGCGGATCGAGCGGGTCTGCGCGCCAAGCGACTGCGACCGTGCGACTCGGGGACGGCGCGGCCGATGAAGGGCGCATCGATACCCGGGAGAGCCCGGCGGCATCTCGGTCCCGCGCGGGCGTGGCGGTCGGCGCGGTGACCAAGCGCGAGGTCGGAAGCCATCGAAGATCTGGATCTACGGCCGATCGGGGCGTTGCGCAGGAATCGTGGGGTCGGCCGCAGGCCTTCGTCCGTGGGTGCTTTCGGCCCGGCGCCCGATGTTGCGCGGAGTGATGCTCTACCGCGTCGACGACAACGTGCGGTCGTCGCTGATCCCGGGGTTCGTCGGCGCCCGTGGGGCGTGGATCCACGATCTACAACTCGATGGAAACCTTCCGGTACCGCCAGGTGGTGGTCGAGTTGAGCGTCCTGTCGGCGGCCGTCCTGTCGGTCGAATGGGTCTCCCGCGCGGGGCGGCAAGCGGCTGGTCTCACGCGCCAGTATGGGCCCCGTGCGCACCCATTGCGAAGTGCCCAATCCGAACCCACGACGGTGGCCCGCGGGGAGTCGGGCGTTCCGACTACGGGTTGCCGGAGTCGGATTCCCGCTCGCGCAGGAACTGTTCGAGCTCGAGGGCCAGCTCATCGCCCGAGGGCAGCGCGCCCATATCAAAGGTGGGATCCTCGTCGCTTGCGGCTTCGAGTTGCCGAACGAGCTCTGCCAAGCGCGGATCGGCTTCCACCGCGCGGGAGACCTGGATTTCGTAGGCCGCGGACGCCGCATGGAGCTCGGTGAGATCGACAGCGAGCTTGGATGTGGCCTCGAGGGCCCGCACGAGCGCAAGGGCGGCCTTGGGGTTCGTGATGCCCGCGGCATAGTGCGATGCCGGTGCCCAGAGCGACAAACCTGTCAGTCCACGCGCGACAGACATCTGATTCAGCACGCCGACGATGCCCGATGGACCGCGATAGGCCGGTTCACGGAAGTGCATGCCGGCCACGAGTTCGGGATCGGATGACATCCCGGTGAGACGCACCGGGCGCGTGTGTGGGGTGTCGGCCAGAAACGCTCCAAGCGTCACGAGCGTGGTCGCGCCGACATCGATTGCGGCGTCGATCAACAGGTTGCAGAACGTGCGCCAGCGCATCGACGGCTCGGCGCCCGACACGAGCAGCGCATCGCGCTCGGCGCCGCGAGCAAGGTGGATCTCGACCTCGGGCCACGTGAGCGTGTGGGCGCCAGGACCTGTCAGATCGACATGGGGACGGGTCGATTGAAAATCGTAGAACTCTTCGGGGTCGATGCTGCCTGCAAGCGTCGCGTCGAGCTTGCCGGCGACATACGACAGTGCGGCGGATGCGGCAGATGCGGCGTCATTCCAACCGCGAAACGCGCCGACCATGATGGGGTTGCGCAGGTCTTCCGGCGCGGATGTCCAGGTAATTTGGATCATTCCGTACAGCATGGCGCACTCGGCGTCGGGATGCGACCAGAACCACTCGGATGGTCCGACGATGACGACGCACGCTGCTGCGCGGCGGGGTCCACGTGGTTCCCGGACATGTCGTGGTCGTGGCGCGCGACCCAGAGCGTAGACCGCGCTCAGGCGAGCGCGGCCGGGGACCGATTGGATCGCCCCGGTCGATGCGGTTAGGCGGCGTGCGGTCCGAGGGCCGTTCGAGCGCGGTGCCCGATGGTCCGCGCCAGACGTCGTGCTGCCGGGGAGCGGTCGGTGTGTGGTGAGCGCATACGTTTGCCGATCGTGCGGCGCATCCGCGGAATGCGCAAGAGGCCCATCATCACCGAGGGTGCCCGTTCGATCATCAGTTTTGCAACCCACGCGCCGGCAACGTGGGGTCCCAGGGCGATTCCGAGGCGCACGGGGTAGCTCGAGAGATCGACGGCGCGCCCCGCGAGCATGTCGGCGATCGTCTCGGACGCGATCTTGCTCGAGAGGATCGCCTCGTACATCCCATCGCCGCTGAACGGGTCGACCAGCCCGGCGGCGTCGCCGACGAGCACCGCGCGCGGCACGGCCACCGGCGTTCCGGAGCGTCGGATCGGGAGTCGATGCCCGCGTAGGTTCACCAGGTCGTCCATCGTGACGCCGTGGGCCTCGCACAGCTCGACCAAATGCTCCCGCAGACTTGGACCCTCGGTGAACCATCCGCCGACGCCGAAGTTGCAGTGATCGCCCTTCGGGAAGATCCATCCGTACCCGCCGGGAACGGTCGAGAACTCCAAGAGGGCGTCCGAGATATAGCGCTGGTCATCGAACTGCGCCGAGCCCCGCGGCAGATTCCCCTCCAGTGCCACCGCATACGAGGGTTCGGGAGCCCCCAGGGCGGCCCGCGTCACACCGTTGGCGCCATCCGCGCCGATCATGACCTCGGCGGCGATGGTGCCGTGATCGGTGCTCACCGCGACGCCATCATGGGCGAGTTCGATGCCGCGTACGCGGGTCTGGTCGCGGAACTCGGCGCCCGCCGCGATCGCGCGCTCAACCAGGAACTGGTCGAGGCGTCGTCGCTGGGTCATCAGCACCATCGGTCCGCCACCGTCGACGTCGCGGCGTGGCCCGTGGTGACCCTTGGTCACCCACACCCGTTCGACCACGCGCTCGACGACCGGATCGATTGCAAAGGGCAACAGCTGCGCACCACGCATGGTGACGCCGCCTCCGCAGGGCTTGTCGCGGGGGAATGCCGCACGATCCACGATGAGCACCTTCGCACCGTCCGTCGCGAGGCGGTATGCCGCCGTCGATCCGGCGGGTCCGGCGCCGACGACGATCACATCTACGTGTTCAGTCATTGCTGGCGAGTGTGACAGCTTCGGCCGCCCGACGGCCACAGCACCGGTTCACGTCCGATAGGAAGGGAAACCATGGGGTGAGGTGAATCAATTCCCGTATGTCAATTCGCTGCGGCCATTTGGTGATCGCGCGCACGTCGGTGCGGGCACAATGACACCGCCGCATATGCCGGGCACTCGCGTTCCGCGCGCCATCACACCGCCTCCGCGTCGTGGCGTCAAGGGTCAGTCCCCGTTGAGCGTCCGGATCGGGCTCGCACGCGCGGTCGACGCAAAAGACCCTTCGACGCGGCGTCACTCGGAGCGGGTCGCAGACCTCTCCTGGGTGATCGCGGATGCCTTGGGCTGGAGCACCTCGCGGCGCACCTTGCTGCATGACGCTGCGCTGGTGCATGACCTCGGCAAGATTGCGATACCCGACGAGATCCTGTTCAAGCCCGACGAGCTAACCCCGCACGAATACGAGACGGTAAAGGGCCATTCGCGCATCGGGGCGGAGATGCTTGAGGGCGTGATGACCTCCGAGCAAGTCTCCTGGGTCCGCTGCCATCACGAATGGTGGAGTGGCGGTGGATATCCGGACGGATTGGTGGGAGCCCAGATTCCCGAGGGAGCACGTGTCATCGCGGTCGCAGATGCCTGGGATGCGATTACCTCTTGGCGTCCCTACGGCGGACCCCGTTCGACCGCTCAAGCGCTTGAGGAATGTCGGCTGAGCATGGGCACGCAATTTTGGCCGCCCGCGGTGATCGCTTTGGGTTGCACCGTCCAATCGGTCGACGACTAGCGCCCGCGGACCGCGACCAGATTGGCGCGGTGTTGGGCCTGCTGGGATACATCGGCACGATGCCGTGGGGCGTGCGGACGCGTACCGTGGGCAAGCCCGATGATGTAATTCCGGTCCTCGGTGAGGATGGTGCGGGCCCGCGCCCGATCAAGTGGCCAGCCGTGTCCTGGGACGACGCAGCGGGCACGCGCGATCAACCGGTCGAGTTGGTCCAGACTCGCGAGGTAGTCATCCCAGCCTGCATCAGCGGACACCGACGGGATCTCACAGGGGGACAGATAGTCACCGACGACCAGCACCCCATCGTCGGTGGCCAGCAGTGCGATCCCGTCGCGTGTGTGGCCGGGCGTGGGGGAGATCTCGATCGGTCCAACCGGTGAGGTGATCGTCGTCGGCGCGAAGATGGTCTGGGCGTCGCACCAGTCGGGCATTATGCGGGGGCGCAGTCTGTGGGACGCATCCCAGGTGGCCAATTCGCCGGCGATGGCCGCGTGATCGCGGCCGAGCCGCTGAATTGTCGTCGCGTGGGCAAACCGTGTCGCGTGTGGGAACGCGAGCGGGGCCAGCAGGTGGTCCCAATCCGCGTGTGTGGCGATGAGGTCGGTGGCCGCGACCCGCGATCGTAAGGCAGCCAGTTCGCAGGGGGTCACCGGGCTGTCGATCACCAGCGCGTGGTCGGAACCGCAAATTGTGTGGGTGGTCTGCCACACGGGGCTGATTCCCACCCAGATCTCCGAGGCTATCCGTCGCAGGTGCATGCGGGCCACGGGGATTTCGGTGGGCCTGTTCCCGGCGCCGAGCCAGCGAGCTCAGGCGTGGTCGGCAGACGTCGTTTGGACAAAGACGTCAACGAGGATCGGATGGGCCTGGCGCCCGGCATGGCGGGCTTGAGCGGCAACGTGGTGGGCAGCATCAAGTGACATATTTCCCGGAAGGGTGAGGTCGACAAACGCCACCAAGCCCACTTCGACGTTGACCAGCCGGACCTCGGACGGGGTCATGCCGATGGCCTTCGTAATACTGGCCCCGATCGCCGCCACCGCCTCGCTCGATGTGGCGTCGTCCGGGCTGCGCCCGGCGTGCGACCCGCTCAATGGTTCCAGATGGGTGCGTACGGCGGTGATGCCAGGCGCCTGCTGGCGCACGGCATCTTGGACCTGGTGCGCGGTTGCGTCCGCGTCGGCGAGCGGGGTATCAGGGGGCAGTTTGAGATGCAGGCTGGCCTCGGTGTGACCGTCGACGTCGATCAACTGCACGTTGTGGACCTCGCGGACGCGGGCGATCCCCTGCGCCGCTGCGCGGACCTGTTCGGTCAGTGACCCGCTGCCTGGTTCGACGTGCACGACCGCGTCGACCCCGGGCAGGACCCCATCGAGTGCCTCTTCGACGCGGTCCGCGACGGCGTGCGCTTGGGCGAGTGCCGCTCCCGGTGCAACCGCGACGACGATGTCGACGAAATGACGCCCTGCCGCACTGCGCAGACGCAAGCGCCGGATCTCGAGATCGCCGAGCGCGTCAACGGCATCACGGGCAGCAGCGACGTCGTCGACCGAGGCGCGGTCGAGCAGGATGTCGGCGTTGCGGCGCAGCAGTGTGCCGGAGGCCACCAACACCAACACCGCCACGACCAGGGCAGCGATCGGGTCCGCATTCGGGTAGCCGGCGTTGACCAGAATGAGGCCGATCAACACCGCCACGGTCCCGGTCATGTCGCTGGCAAAGTGCAGGGCGCCGGCCGCGAGGGCGGCGCTGTTGTGGCGCCGCGCTGCGCGCCACGATGTCGTGGCCCGCGCGGCGTCAATGCAGATGACGACCCCCACGACGAGAAACACCCACGGGGAGGTCGTCACGGCCTCGGACTGTCCGGTGAGGCGCGTGATCGCTTCAAAGATGATCACGCCACTGGCGAAGACCAGCATCATGCCTTCGATCAAGGCCGACAGGTGCTCGGCTTTCCCGTGTCCATAGGGGTGGTCGGCATCGGCGGGGCGCCCGGCCATTTGAAGTGCGAAGAACGCCAGCAGGGCGGCGACGAGATCGGCGCCGCTGTGGGCCGCCTCGGAGATGAGTGCGAGGCTGTTCGCACCGAGTCCTGCGGCGAGTTTGATCGCAATCAGGACGAGCGCGGCCGCGACCGACATCAGTGCGGTCTTGGCGGCGCCGTTGAGGGGGGTGCGCGTGCGGCGTGCTTGGGGTGTCGCGGACACACGAATAGCGTAGCGGCCCACCTTGTGACGGGAGCCGTCAGGTCGACACGACGGACTCACGACGCGCGATACTGCAGCTGTGCCGTCGCGGCACAGCCCGGCGATCGCCCAGCACACACGGGGAGGCGCCCATGTCCGCGTGGGAAATTGTCCTACTGGTCATCGTTGGCGTGTTGGTGTGCGTCATCGCCTATGACCTCCTGCAGACCAGGCACGCGATCCTGCGCAACTTCCCGATCGTCGGGCACCTGCGCTACAT
>JADGPH010000196.1 GCA_017882555.1 Thermoleophilia bacterium | reverse complement strand
GAAGGCCGTGGCTTGGTTCACGAAGTACGGGCCACCGGTCACGCCTCCGCCGGGGATCGGGTGGGCGACAAAGGTGAACCTGGCGTAGGTGCTCGGCATCACACTGATCGCACATTGCGCTCCCGCCGGTAGCAACCCGAGATTTGCGGACGTCGCGGTAACCGTCGACGCGGCCGGTCGCGTCCGGTCCACCGTTGCGCGGCGGCTCGCGTTGTAGCCCTTCTTTCCCGACGTCGCGACCAGGTGCAGGGTATAGACGCCGTCGGGAACCGGGCGGCCCAGATCGTCGGTGCCGTCCCAGCGGGTGGTGATCCACCCTTTGCGGACCGCTCGTGTGGGAATGAGGGTGCGGATGACCGTCGAGGACTGCATTACGGTCAGTGCGAGTCTCCCTGGATTCCGCATCTGGATCGCGATTCCAGCGGTCGCTCGTCCGCCAGGAGTCTGGGGGCTGAACTGGGCGACCGAGGAGAAACGCGCCACGATCGCCCCCTCGGTCGGGAAGGCGAACGGCAGCAGGAACACCCCGAGCGCGAAGATAAACAGCACGACCAATCCGATGCCGATACCGACCCGGCCGCGCCGATACGGCGAGGAGTGCGGGCTCATGCGAAACCCGCGTGATCGCGCTGGCACGCCGTCCATGGGTGGGCACTGGATCGCGGCGCGAGGCACCCGTCCTGCACTGAGAACCCCCATCCCCGGTCGGAATCGCGCGAACGCACGGGGCGCAGCTTATCCGGCGCTGTAGGTGTCGCGCGCACGGCGGTGACGTCTGCCGAGGGCCCCGTGGACGGACGTCGTCGCTGGAGGCCCTGACGCCCGTCGGTACGGGCCCCCGCACTCCCATCGGCGCACGGAGACGGTCGTGCGTCGAGCCGTGGCGAACGGGCCTATTGAGGGCTCCCAACCGCGCGACGCAGATCGGTGATGGCCTCGCCGAGGAGCCGTTCGCTCGCGGCCGCCTGGCTGGGATCCGCGAGCGGTGTCATGTTGACAATCTGCAGGTGACGCGCGCCTGCGACGGCGATCTTCCCCAAACGCACGGCGATTGTGGTCGGGCTGCCGGCGACTACCGTGTCCAAGATCACGGAATCAGGAACCCCCGCGGCCAGTCGCAAGGCATCCTCCCGACTGAGGCCCGATGGGACAAAGCTGGTCAGGCCGACCACACCGGCCCCGAGCGGATGTTCATAGCCGTGCCGTTCGAATGCCTCTGCGGGTGCAGTCAGAGTGATGAACCGCAACAGCAGCGATCTCAATGCGGTGCGCTGCGCGGAGGCGTCGTCGTCGGCGATCACCACTCGGGTATAGCAGCCGGGCGTGACCGCGCCGTCCGGTCGTCCGGCGGATCGTGCGGAGGCCCGGACCTGCTCCCACATCGCAGCGTATGCGCCCGGTTCAGGGCAGAGGGGGAGCCAGCCGTCTCCAAGTCGCCCCGCAAGGGCGAGCCCGCGCGGTCCATGGGCGGCGATCCAGATGGGCGGAGGCCGGTCACCGAACGGCCGCAGGCCGAGAGCAACTCCGCGCAGCGTGATGTGTGCTCCATCGAAGTCGACCTCCTCGGGGGTGCCAAACAACAGCCGCATCGCGGTCAGTCCCTCTTCAAGCCGCCCTACCGGGTGTTCGTTGGTCAGACCGAGCGGGCTGAGGTTCAGGGACTCGCCCGTGCCCACCCCGAGGATGAAGCGCCCGTGTGTGATGTGGTCGAGCGTGAGTGCCGTTTGTGCCAGCGCCGCTGGGTGCCGCCGCACCAGGTCAGTGACACCGACGCCGAAGCGGAGGCTCGGCGCGGCCGCTGCGCTCGCTGCGATCAGCGCGAAGGGATCCATCCACACATGTGGGCTTACCTGGGCGGCGGCCTGCGGGACGAGATCCGGTGTCCAGATGGAGGTCGGAAACCAGTGCAGAAGATGGTCGGCCCACCAGACCGCATCGAACCCTTGCGCTTGACGGCGCGCGACTCCGGCGAGGATGTTGTCAATGGGCGGTCGCGCGGGGGCTGCGGCGGAGATTTCCAAGGGTGGGGTCATCGTCGAAAGCAGGCTAGCGAGGTTGTGTTGTCCCAGGCGAGATTGGGGTGTCGTGCAACGTCGAGGCCTTGTGCTTTGAGACCAGGCGAATCTGTTCGATTACCGGACCCGGGTCGGTTCCCTTGACCATGTCGTAGACGTTGAGGGCGGCGATGCTCACGGCGGTGAGTGCCTCCATCTCGACACCCGTACGCGCGGTGGTGTGGACGGTGCTAGTCAGCGTAATCAGCCCGCTGGGGTCGACGTGTACGTCCAACTGTGCCCCATCGATCGGCAGAGGGTGGCACAGCATGATCAGGTCCGGTGTGCGCTTTGCCGCCGCGATACCAGCGATTCGCGCGACCGCTCCGACATCGCCTTTCGGCACACGCCCGTCGAGGATGGCAGCGGCGGTTGCCGGCGCGACCCGCATGCGGGCCTCGGCAACTGCGATCCGTGCGACGCTCGGCTTATGTCCGACGCCGACCATCCGGGCCTCGCCGCGATTGTTGAGATGCGACAGGTCAGTCATCGGTCATGTTCGACGCACGGGCCCGGTTGTCCTGATCGTGGTCGCGCTTGGCGGCGATATCGACTTGCTGCGCGTTCATCCACTTCTCGATGTCGTTCTCGCGCACGATGCGCTTGATGTGGTTGAGCCGCTCGCTGCGCTCGTCGAGGGGCATGGTGAGGGCCTTGTAGATCGCCTCCGCCTGATCTTCGATGTCGAACGGATTGACCGAGAGGGCAAACGAACCGAGTTCTTCGTGTGCACCGGTGTTCTCGCTCAAGATCATCACCCCGTTGCGCTCGTTGATCAAAGGGCCTTCCTTGGCGACGAGGTTCATCCCGTCGTAGATGGCGTTGACCATCAGGACGTCGAAGTGCTTGTACGCAGCGACCGCTTGCGCCATGTTCGATTGGATGCGCAGGTCGATCGGCATCCAGTCGGTATTCCCGTGCTTGGTGTTGATCCTCGAGACGACCTCGCGGATCTTGTCGAGGTACTCGACGTATTCCGGCACGTCTTGCCGGGACGGCTGCAGGAGTGCAAAGAACGTGATTTCCTCGGCGAACTCCGGATACCGGTCGAGGAAGACGTCGAATGCGACGAACCCGCGAATGGCATTCTTCGAGAGGTCGACGCGATCGACGCGGACAATCAGGTAGGTCCGCCGCCGCCGCAGGATGGGTGCTTCTTCCGCGGCGACTTCCGGTGACGCGGCGATGGCCTCGAACGTGGGTGCGTTTACCGAGATCGGATACGAGCGAATCCAGACATCGCGCCCTTGCCATTGGACGAGGCGCTGATCGTAGTCGACCCGCAATCCGAGCAGGTCCTCGCAGCACAGCAAGAAGTTGCGCGCATACCGCGCCGTGTGAAACGCGATGATGTCGTTCGCGAGTAGCCCTTCAAGGACCGCTTCGCGAATATGGTTCGGCAGCACGCGCCAGTAGTCCGGCTGACTCCACGGAATGTGCACAAAGAAATGCAGGAACGCGTCGGGGTGCGCTTCTCGGATGACCCCAGGTGCCGTGTAGAGGTGGTAGTCGTGGAGCATCACGGTGGCATCGGGGCGCCGTGAGAGCTCTTGGGAGACCACTTCGGCAAAGCGCCGATTGGCGACCTGATATCCCAGTTCCCATGCATCGAGCTCGTTCTGGCGGATGTCGGGTGCGCGCGAGAGGTTCCACAGATAGTGCTGGATGAACCACAGCATCGGGTTCGCGATGACGTTGTAGTACTGGTCGTAGACCTCGCGCTTGATAAGCACGAACCGACTGGTGGTGCGGGTGCCTCGTCCGGGAATCGGAATCGGCGCATTGCCGGCCGCGCGTTGAATCCGCGCGTCGTCGTCGGAGATCGCGGCCGAGATCCACACCACCGGAGTCAGCTCAACGAGCCCCGACAGCGCGGTGACCAAGCCACCACCACCCGGAACCATGATTTGGTCGCCGTTGTCATCCGTGTGGAATGTCACTGGGCCGCGATTTGAGACCAGAATCACCTGCTCATCGGCGCGTGGGGTATCCGAAGTTGTCATCTCAGCGGCCCATGAGCTGCGTGAACATGCGCAGCCAATCACGCAGCAGTCGTGGTGTCAGGAACTCCGCGCGGACGTGCTGTTTGCCGCGACGCCCCATCTCGAGTGCACCGTCGTGGTCGTGCAGGACGTCGAGGACCCGCTCCCCGCAGTCCGCGGGTGAGTTGACGAGGTACCCCGTCTCGCCGTCAGTGATCTGCAGGGGGATGCCTCCCGTATTGCCGCCAATGGTTGGGCGTCCCTTCCAGAGCGCCTCGGTCACCGTCAACCCGAAGCCCTCACGAATGGACTTCTGGATCACCGCATCGGCGTGAGTCTGGAATGCGTTGACCTCGATTCCACCGACATTGTTGAGATTGGACAAAATGAAGATGTTCGGATCCCCGGCGGCATAGTCCACCGTGCGGTTGTAGAACTCCCACCCTTCAGGATCGTCGGTTGCCATCGAGCCCACCAATGCGAGCTGCACGCCGGGAACTTGCTTTGCGACGATACGGTACGCGTCGATGACCCCGAGGGGGTCCTTCCACGGGTCGAAGCGCGAGACCTGCACGAGGAGTGGACGCTCAGCATCGAGGCCGAACTGGTTCACGATGTACGCTGCGTCATCGGCCGAAAGGGCCATGTTTTTGGGCGTCAGCGGATCGATGGCGGGTGGCACGATCATCGCGGGTGGGATCGTGCCGTGGGGGACGTAGTGCGCCATGTGAAAGACGGTCATGTCGTAGCCCGCCATCATCGGCCGCAGATACTCCAGCACCTCCGGATTGGGATTGGAAAGGTCGATGTGGCAGCGCCAGATCCACTTCGCCGCGTCCAGGTCAGGAGTATTGCCGCGAATGCCGATGGGCTGCGGATCGTGAATGACGACCACGTCGTAATCGCCATCGAGCCCGCCCGCGTTGAGCAAGTTGTATCGCTCAAAGATCCGTTGTTCGTCGTGGGTGATGCCGCGGGGGGATCCTTGCAGGGCGTTGTGCATCGCCTTGGTGACGTTGAAGAACTCCTCACGTCCGAACATGACTTTCCAGTCAGCGTGGAGCCCGACGTCGTTCATCAGCGGTACCAGGCTGTACAGAAGCTCGGCCACGCCTCCGCCAAAGCTGGTGGCGTTGACGTGGCAGACGCGCAGGCCCTGGATGGTGGTCGCCAGCTCACGGATCTCGGTCATCAGATCGCGCGAAACGATCGAGTTGTAGTCGGCAACAGACTTGACACCGACATTGATCTGGCGAAGCACGACGGTCACCCTTCGGCGGGCATCGGCGGTGTGGGTTCCAAACGACAACTCACTCGATGTCGCCCAGATCCTAGCCGTCAGCGGCGCGAGTGCCGTCAGATTCCCCCCTGGGGGCGCGGATGTTGAACGTGCGCCTCTATCGGGGAACGTGGATTGCTGCCGTGATTGGAATCCTGTCGGTGCTCTTGACGCTGCAGAACCCCGGAGCCGTGCCCCAGCCCGTCGTGCCACCGGCGATCAGCGGCGTCGCCGTCTCGAGCGCCACGGCCCAAGTGGAGGCGCTTGCCGTGACGCGGGCACCAGGATCGGCGGGGGATCGGGCGGTGGCCGGGTGGGTGCATCAGCAATTCGTCGGGATCTCCGGATCGCAGAATCCCGTGACGAGCACCTCCTACGTCGGGCAACAGTCGTTTGCCGCGCGCTGGCGTGGGAGGTTGATTCACGGCACCAACGTGTACCTCAGTCTGCCCGGTACCTTCACGGGCACTGCACAACTTCCGGCGATCGTGATCGCGGCGCCCCGTGATGCACCACCCGGTGTGCGGAGCAACGCCAGCGCCACCGGGATGCTCGTCGCACTGGCGCAGTTGTCGGCCAACACGACCCACCAGCGTCCGCTGATCTTCGCCTCGTTGGATGCCAGTACGGTCGGCAACGCGGGCATGCGGTGGTTCTTGCCGAAGGTGCTGGGCGTCCGCGTTGGCGCAGTAGTGAACGTTGACGCCCCAGACGAGGCGGTCGGGAATGCCGTGTGGGTGTGGTCGGCCGGCCACGACAACGCCCAGGCGCTCGATCTGAGTTTGATGGCGCGGACCGCAATCTTGCGCGCCGGCGGAACGGCGGGTCCGCAGCCTGGCGTCATCACTCAGCTCCTGCGACTCGCGGTGCCACAGTCATTTGGCGACCAGGCGGTCGCAATCGCCGAAGGGATTCCGGCGGTGACCATCAGCGGTCGCCCCGATACGCCCGCCTACGGTGCGTCGGCATCGAACGACAGTCAGCTTGCGGTTGTTGGCAACTCCGTGCTCGGGCTGGCCGGTTCGTTGGACGTAACGCCACAGATTCCCGGCCCCAGCCAAGCCGTATTCGTCGTGGGTCGCGAGCTGAACGCCGTCGCGGTGCGGATTCTGCTGCTGCTGGTGATCCTTCCCGTACTGGCGGTCGCGGTGGATGCTGCACTGCGCCTGCGCCGCGCACGGATTCGTCGGAGGCTTGGTCTCTCCGCGCTCGGCTGGCGGATCCTTCCCTGGATCGTCGCTGCCCTCGCTGGCACGGTGCTTGCGCGGCTGGACTTGTTGCCGGGGATGTCGGCCGGTGAAGTACCGCTGCCTGGCGACGCGCCGGTGTTGCTTCGGAGCCTCGTCGTGCTCCTGGCAGTCGTCGTCGTCGCATTGGTCACGAGCTTCTTGAGTGCGTCCCGTATTGCCCACCTCGCGGTGGTTCCCGCGTCCGACGTCGCGGTGAGTCTCGTGGCGCTGGCGGCGATGCTCGGGGTGGTCTGGGTCGAACGGCCGTTCATCTTGGTGCTGGTGGTACCGGCGGCGCACGCTGCGGTAATCGCGTTGGCCGCATCCCGGCGACGACACCTCGTGGCGTTGATCTTCATCGCGGTGGTACCGGCAATCGCGTTGTGTTGGTCGGTCGCGGATCAGATCAATCGCAGCCTGCTCTATTCGGCGTGGTTTCTCATCGTGACGAGCGCCCAGGGTGGGCGTGGGGAGATCGGTCCGGCGAGTGCCTTGGTGCTCGTGGCATGCGCGTGTTCGGTCGTTCTGGTGGCCGACCATCGACTACGCAACGTGCCACAGATTCCCCGTCCTCCCGTGTGGGACGTTCTTGTCTCGACGGTGCGTAACCTTCGGACCGATCGGTAGCATCACGAATCCGATGCCCTCTTCCGCTGAAATGATCTCGGTTGTGGTGCCGGTCTACAACGAGTGCGACAACGTCGGCCCGTTGGCGGATGAATTGCTTCCGGTGTTGCGGGCGCTGTCTCAGCAGACCGAAGTGATATTTGTGGACGACGGATCACGCGACGGCACCGCACAGATCCTCGACCGGCTCGCGACGAGCGAACCGGAGATCACTGTCGTGCGGTTGCGCCGGAACTTCGGCAAGGCGGAAGCGCTCATGGCCGGGTTCCTTGTCGCCACGGGCGACATCCTCATCACGATCGACGGGGACTTGCAGGACGATCCCCGGGAAATCCCACGGATGCTCGCCGAGCTCGACAAGGGTTTTGACCTCGTCTCGGGCTGGAAGTGGGATCGCCAAGACCCGATCTCGAAGCGCTTGCCATCCAGGGTCTTCAACGGAGTGACCCGCTGGGCGAGCGGCGTGCCCCTGCATGACCTCAACTGCGGCTTCAAGGTGTACCGGTCCGAGGTGGTTCAATCGTTGGCCCTTGCCGGCGACCAGTACCGGTACATCCCGGTGCTCGCCGCCCATGAGGGCTTCAGCATCGGCGAGCTGGCGGTCAACCACCGCCCGCGTGAGCATGGTGCCAGCAAGTACGGCTTCGAGCGGTACCTGCGTGGCTTTCTCGACCTGCTGACGATCACGTTCATGGGCCGGTATCGCCATCGGCCAATGCACCTGTTTGGTGGTCTGGGCGTCGTGTCGGTCTTGTTGGGTGTGCTCATCTCTGCATATCTCACCGTGCTGCGGCTGTCTGGCCAGGCGATCGGCAACCGGCCATTGCTGTTGTTGGGGGTTCTATTGATCCTCGTCGGAATGCAGTTTCTGACGATCGGCCTTGTCAGCGAGATGATTCAGCGCCATCACCTGCGCACCCACGTCGATGAGGCCGCGACCCGTGTCAAAGAGGTTGTCGGTCGACCAGCGGACCCTCCTGCGTGAAGCTGCTTCTGGTCGGCACCTATGAGCGGTCCTACCCGCGCATCCAGGTACTGCGGGCTGGACTGACCGCTCGCGGGCACGAGGTGATCGAGTGCCATGTGCCGGTTTGGGAACGCACCCAGCACAAGGCCGGGAGCTTCTTGCGCTCCGGTGCCTTGCTGGCGAGCGTCGCACGTGCCGCGTGGGCGTGGATCAGGATTCTGGTCCGGGAGCGGCACATCGGTCCGGTTGATGTGGTCATGGCCGGCTACCCCGCGCAGCTCGATGCGCCGCTGGCGCGCGCGATTGCACGTCGACGCAAGGTCCCCCTGATCGTCGACATGATGATTTCGTTCAGCGATACGCTCGGTGGAGATCGCGGTCGTGCCGGACGACGGATGACGCACTTGCTGTCGTTGATGGACCGCCAGCTGGTGCGCGGCGCCGACGTGATCCTCGCGGATACGCAGGCCAATGCCGCCTGGATCGAGAGTGAATTCCCGCGTGCCCGCGGTCGCGTCGTGGTCGTCTCGGTGGGGGCGGATCCCGAGCGGTTTCCGGAGCGCCCCGAACCAACGACTCCCGTACGGGCCCTGTTCGTCGGCAAACTTGCGCCCCTACACGGGCTTGGGGTCGTCCTTGACGCCGCTCGCTATCCGGGGGTGCCTCCGGTGCGGATCATCGGTGACGGGCAGCTCGCGGAGTGGCTGGCGGGTGAGCTGGCGAGGGATCGACCGCCTGGACTCGAGCATGTTCTATGGGTGCCCTACGCGCAGCTCGGCGAGGAACTTGCCCGCGCACACATTTGCCTGGGAGTCTTTGGCGGCAGCGACAAGGCCAGTCGCGTCGTACCCAACAAGGTGTGGCAGGCGATGGCAGTCGGACGTCCAATCGTTACCGCAGATACACCGGGTGCGCGTGAGGTGCTGCGCGATGGCCACGATGCCCTGCTGGTACCGACCGGAGATGCGGCTGCGCTGGCAGAGGCGCTCGCCCGGCTTGCGCGGGATCCCGAGCTGCGGGCGCGCCTCGGAGCACAGGCCCGGCGTCGTTACGAGGAATACGGTCTACCTGTGTGTATCGCCGACCAGTTCATCACCGCAGTGACATCCCGCGTTCCCGAATTGGCGAGCTTCCCGGCGGAATGACATCGACCGTCGCCCTCGTGCGATCTGATGCGGCCCGACCCGGCGATCGGAGATGCGGATGATGCGGACGGATGAAGATCACACCGATGCGCCACACGGCTTCGTCGGGTGCGCCGCAGACTCCTCGTGGCGTCCCTGGGTGATCGCGCTCCCGGGTTCGCGTTGCCGCCGTGTGTCCCGCGCCCTGTGACCGCAGGCCTCGACACGCCCCCCCGGAGCGCCCGCCGCCGCAATCTCGGGATCGCGGCGGCACTCCTCGCGTTGGCGTTTTTGGCCTATGCATTGGTCAGCGGCTGGTCAGAGATTGCTTCGTACCCGTGGCACCCAAATTGGGGGCTCCTTGCACTGTCGGGCCTCGTCGTTCTGCTCTCGTATTTCGTGACGGGCGCCGCCTATGTGGCGGTCGTGGAGTCCCTCGTCGAGCCCCGGCCCGAACGTCGGCGCATGCTGGCCATTTGGGGTGTCTCGCTGCTGGGCCGGTATGTCCCGGGGTCGGTGGTGATGATCGGCGGTCGCATGGAAATGGCCCGGAATCGAGGGGTTCCGCGTCGCGCAACGCTGGCGGCGATGATCTACGAGCAGGTGCTCGCGGTGGGTGTCGCCGCGGGATGTGGGGCGGCCTTTGTCCTGCTGTATGGGCACCGGGGTCCGGCGTGGCTCGCGTGGCTGGTGGTCGTGCTCCCGGTGGGATTGGTGGTCTTGCATCCGCGGTTGATCGGACCCGCGTTGGGACGCATCCTGCGGCGTGTCGGGCGGGAGCCCCTGCCCCAGGTCATCGCTCTGGAACGGGTCGTTGTATTGGCAGCGTGGTATCTCGTGGCAGAAGTCACGCTCGGGGTCGGCGCGTGGATTGGCGTTCGCGCCGTCGGTGGTCCGGCCGTTGGATCTGTGGTCTTCATCACCGGTGCGTTTCTTTTCGCGTTCGCGGTGTCGATGCTCGTCGTCGTCGTGCCGTCGGGGCTTGGGCTACGTGAAGGTGCGTTTGCGCTGGCACTCGCCCAGCATGTACCCGGAAGCGTGGCCGTTGCACTTGCGGTGGCCTCGCGCGTCGAGATCACGGTCGTTGAACTGCTCGCGGTCGGATTCTTTGCGCTGATTGCGAGGCGCCAATGAGCCGCCTGCACCGTCCCGAGATCTCGGTCGCTCGACTGCGGGCATGGGCCACCGGGTGGGATGTGGGTGTGGTCATTGTCTGTGCGGCGGCGGCCGTCTTCGCCGCGTATTTCATCTGGCTGTGTCTCTTGCGGTACGAGGCGTTCGCGACCGCCCGATTTGACCTCGGCAACATGGTGCAGGCGGTCTGGTCTACGGCCCACGGCCACTTCCTCGAGACCACCGACAGCCCTGGTCGGCAGATCAGTCGCCTTGGGATCCACGTCGATCCGATTCTCGCCTTGTTTGCGCCGCTCTGGTGGATCTGGTCGACCCCGAAACTGCTTCTGGTTGCACAGACGCTCATCGTCGCGTCGGGTGCGCTGCCGGTGTACTTGATCGGGCGGCGCTGGCTGCGTGATTGGCGCGTGGCGGCGGCGTGCGCCGGGGCCTATCTCCTTTACCCCCCGCTGCAATGGGCGGTGATCTTCGATTTTCATCCGGTGACGCTCGCGACCCCACTGTTGTTGTGGTGCATCTGGGCGATTGAAGAAGATCGACCGGTGTGGCTGGCGGTGTTTGCCTCCCTGAGTCTCATCACCAAGGAAGAGGTTGGCCTAGCGATCGCCGGTCTTGGACTGTGGGTATTGCTCCGGCACCGCCGCACCCGCATGGCCGCATTGCTGATAGCGGGGGGGCTCGTGTGGACCGTGCTGTGCGTTGCCGTGATCACTCCGCACTTTGCATCGGGGGGAGCAAGTCCGTTTATCGCCCGGTATGGCGAGTTGGGGACCAGCCCCGGTGCGATCGCGCGATCCATTGTCACGCACCCGGTACACACGATCCAGCTGCTGGTGAGTGCGGGACGTCGGACCTACCTGCTCCAACTGCTGGCACCGGTGCTGTTCTTGGCGCTGGTGTCACCGCTGCTCGTGCTGTGCGCGGTGCCCGAACTGCTCATCAACATGCTCACCAAGGATCCCGCCCAGTACTCGATCTACTACCAGTACACGTCGGTCATCACACCATTTGTCATCGCCGGCATGATTGCCGGATTGGCGCGGATTCGCCAGGCGCAGGGCGTCATCGGCAGGGTCGCGCGGATGCCGGTGGTCTGTGTCGTGTTGCTTCTCGGCGCTGGTCTGGTGTCGGGGTATCGCCTCGGCCCATTGCCGTTTTGGAAGCACATCCCGGGCGGATCGTCGCGGCAGGTCATCCAATTCACGGTCACGCCGCACGACCGCGCGATGGCACGTGCCGTCGCGTTGGTTCCCGTTGGCGTTCCGATCTCGGTGTCGAACCAGCTCGGCGGTCGACTGTCTGACCGACGACGGGTGTTGAACTGGCCGATCATCGACGATGCGCAGTGGGTGCTTGTCGATACCAAACAGGCCTGGTTGATCGACAAGCGCGTCAAGCCGCGCGTGCAAGCGCCGTACGTCACGAAACTCGAGCGGAACCGCGCGTTTGTGATGGTCTTCGACGAAGATGGCGTGCTGGTGTTTGCGCGCAGAAGCTCGCGCCCGTGACTCGCGTGATGCCCGCGGTGACCACATCTCGTCAGGTATCCCCGATAATCGCCGATGCCGCACATCGGGCGGTAGCTCGCGCATGGGACGCCCGCGAGCACGGGCCTGGGTCATGAGCACCGGGAGAGGGCCAATGACGACCACAACGCTGGAGATGACCAACTCGTGGTGGTCGCGTTGGCGTGTCCCGATTCTCGCGTGGGGTTTGTCGCGCGCTTTGGTGATCCTCCTTGCGGTTCTCGTCGAACGGTGGCTCGGCGCGACATCCCTGAGTAACGACCGGTCGGTGCCGACGTCGCTCAGGCTGCTCGGCTCGTGGGATACGAGTTGGTACATCGACATTGCGCGAAATGGGTACGACCACTACACCGGGCTGGTCGGGGTGGTCTTCACCAATCTGGCGTTCTTTCCGCTCCTGCCGATGGTGATGTGGGTGGGGATCCGGACCTCGATGAATCCCTTTATCTGGGGTTTTGTCGTCAGTAATCTGGCGTTCTTCGGCGCAGTCGTCGGGCTGCATCGACTCACTTGGGATCGCCGCGACCTGGCATTTGCGAACCGAGCAACCTGGGTCTTCGCGTTCTCTCCGCCTGCCATCTACGCCTCGCTGGCATACACCGATGGCCTGTTGATCGCACTTGCGATCGGGGCCGCGCTCGCGGCCACCCGTGGCCGCTGGTATATCGCGGGGCTTGCCTCGGCGCTTGCAGCGCTTACGCGCCCGCAGGGGATCTTCGTCGCCCTGCTGGTGGTCATGATCGCCGTGACCGTCGCGGATGTTCCGTGGGCGGTTCGTGCGCGTCACGCGGTGATCGGGTTTGTTCCGGCGGTGATCGCGCTTGGAGGGTTCTTGGCCTGGATGCAGGTCGCGAGGGGGTCCTGGCAGCTACCGCTCAACGCCCAGGGCGCGTGGCATCGGGGCCCGTTGGGGATCAGCTTGGTCACCGGGCTGCCCAAGGCCACCTACAGCGTGATCGACTATGTCCTCCCCCCCTTCAAACATGGTCTGTTCCGGCATTTGGTCTGGACCGGGAGCGAGCGCGACTTCCTGTTTACGATCGTGATGGTCGCCGTGGCCGTGGCGTTGTGGCGGATGGAGGGACGGTGGCGCAGCCCCTGGGTGCTGTTTATCGTGATGGCACTGGGGATACCGCTGCTGAGCGGCAGCTACTCCTCGATGATGCGCTTTGGACTGGTGGCGTTCCCGCTCGTGTGGCCGGTTGCCGAGTGGCTCGGGCACGGCGGGAGTCGTCGTCGTGCCTGGGTCATCTCCGCGACGCTGTTGGTGACGGTGCTGTTGGTCCTGCAATTGAACGTGACGAGCCCGTGACAGGGGCGGGGTTCTTGCAGCGTCTGTCGGCGCGACGTGTTTACGGTGTTGCTGAGCTCCCACAGGACGCGTACTGGCCGATCAACGCGTGCGCGATTTGATCGAAGCCCACGTGGAACTGGAGCTGCACCGTTCCCGGGTGACTCACATTGAGCAGCGTCGTTTGGCCGGTTCCGAGCGCGACGCAGACCCGTTCTCCCCCACTCTCATACGCACTCCAGTACGGATTGTCCCGGACCCGCACGGTCAGCGGGCCCGGTGATGCCACGTGAATGGTCATGCTCGTCGGCGTCATCCGCGTGATCTGGGCGGAGGCGGCGGGCGTGATGATCGGGGTCGGGTTGGGAAGGGCATAGATCGTCCACGCCCCCGTGTGGGCAACGGTTTGGAGCCCCGATCGCCCGCCGCGGAGCAGCGCGGCCTCCTGGCGCGAGGTGAAGTCGAGCTCGTCGCTCGACAACAGCACGTAGTGCACCCCGATCGCTCGCAACCAGGCCTGATAGTTCTGCGGTGTGAGATCTCCGTAGAGCACGGCGTTCGTCGGGAAGTCATCCTGGCGATACCACCCGCGTGCCATCGCGAAGCCGTGGCCGGCGATGTAGTACGCCTCCCAATAGCGCTTGGATTGCACGACCTCGACCCGGTAGGCCGGCGCATCGTGGGCACGGAGGAACGCGAGTGCCGGTTGCCAGAAGGACGCCTGTGCGCCCCGCGAGCTTGATGAGGCCTGCCATTCGGTGACCGGAGAAATTCCTTGCCAGATGACGAGCGCGAGCACGCACACGGCGATCATCCACCGGGGATGAAAATCGCGGGCGGCCAGGGGGATGAGCAGGATGGGGAGGCCCATCACGACAAGCAGTCGGACCGCGTTCCCGCCGATGGGGTTGGGGATCAGAAAGTCCAGTGTGCCGATGACGCCATAGACCCAAAAGAAGATCCACAGCGGTCGCTGGGTGGGCTGTCGATATGTGAGTGCCGCGCCGGCAAGGCAAAACGCAACGATTGCGGCGAAGTCTTTGGGATCAAAGATGTAGCGCCCACCGGGTAATGAGAACGCGCGCAGCAGCAGCAGCTGGATGATCCCGATGACGACCAAGGCTGCGGCAAGTCCACGGGCGCCGCGCTCGCGGACCCATGCATGATCCGCCAGCGCCCACGCCACAATGACCATGGCGATGAATCCAAACGCGAGGCCGTGGGCCGCGATGGTCAGTAGCGCCGCGCCAGACGCCAGCCACGGCCGCCGCGCCTGCAGCAGGACCAGCGTGACCAGGCCAAGCGCGAGCCCGAGCAGGAATGGGTAGACGCCAGCGATCACCTCGAGCGGGAGCACGAGCGCCGCGGCGATCGCGGGGGCTCTCGCAAGGGTCGGCCATTGCGTGCGCGCGAGCCGTGCGAATGCCGCGGCCGCGACGCCAACGGAGCTGGCGATGACGATCGCTGGACCCACGACGAGCGCCAGCGGGTAGTAGATCAGCGTGTAGTTGACCAAGCTGTAGCGGCCCGAATACCAGAGGTTGTCCCAGAGCTGGAATCCATGCTGGCTGACCAGCTGGCTTTGGTAGAGGTGGGTCGCCGCATCGCCGCCGGGTGGACCAAGCACGTACAAACCCCACGCAATG
>JADGPH010000195.1 GCA_017882555.1 Thermoleophilia bacterium | reverse complement strand
TTCCCGCTGGCGAGCGAGGACGCCGTGGTCGCCAAGAGCGCGATTCTTCGGCCGACGAGCACGCTCAGCCCCCACCCCGCGAGCGCCGCCAGCACGAGCACGGCGGCGACGGCGAAGATCAAGCGAGTCTGGATCGTGGCGAGATCATTGCCGGAGATCCCGCGAATGTTCGCGGCCGCTTCGACCGTCAGTCCCGCGTTGCCGCCGAAAAGTCCCCCGCTGGGCGTCCCGAGGACCCGTGCGAACACCTCCCGGTTGCCATCCGCCACCATCCACGAATTGGGCGGCAGGTGCGACCCGTACTCCTTGTGCAACGCATCGAGCAACCCGCAACACCCCACCGACTCCCCGGACACCGACCGTGGTCCCGTTTCGATGATTTGCACCTGGGCCCCGACGGTCTGGCCGATCTGGGTGGCCAGATGACTTAGCTCAGCGGGATCGTCGGGGTCGGGCAGTGACTGCAAGTTCTGGTTGACCTGCGCTTGAAGGTCCGTGTACAGCTGTTTTGCCGTGGCCGTGGCGCGCGCGCCACGCAGGCTCGACTCAAACGTCGGCAGGATCGATATCACGACCGCGAGACTCGCCAATGCGCCGACCGCGATCAGGATTGCGACCAGCCAGACCTGCAAGCCGGGTCGCTGGATCCGGCGGGTCACGCCCGAGGATCGCCACGTCCCGCGTTTCACGTCCGGGTGACGTCGGCTCCGAAGGCATACCCCACACCACGCACGGTCCGGATCAGCATCGGATTGGCGGCGTCGGCCTCCACCTTTTGACGCAGGTGCCGCACGTGGACGTCGACGCTGCGCAGATCACCGAAGAATGATCCCTGCCACAGGTGGTTCATCAACTCTTCCCGGGTGAACACACGCCGCGGCGCCGATGCGAGCTTGTGGAGAATCTCGAACTCGCTGAAGGTCAGATAGATCTCTTGGCCATCGCGCACCACGCTTCGGGCCACTGCGTCGATCTCCAGATCCCCGGCCCGTAGCAGCTGACCGCGCTCGGGCTCAGTGCGGACACGCCGCAGGTTTGCCCGTACCCGGGACACGAGCTCGCGTGGCGAGAACGGTTTGGTCACGTAGTCGTCGGCGCCGAGTTCGAGTCCCAGCACCTTGTCGAGCTCTTCGCTGCGTGCCGACAGAATGATTATCGGCGTGATCCGCTCTGCGCGGATCTGCTTGCAGACCTCGAGGCCGTCGACCCCGGGAAGCATGAGGTCCAGCACCACCAGGTCGATCTGCTCCTCGGCAATCACCCGTAGCGCTTCGTCGCCCCGGGCTACCGCAACCACTTCGAAACCGGCATCTTTGAGCGCGAACTCAATCACCGCGCGGATCGCCTGCTCGTCTTCGACCACCATGATTCGCTCAGACATAGTCTGAAACGTAGCGCGCGGGCGGGACGTTGCACCGGAAATTCATCGCGCCTTCACCGCGCCCGCACAATCTTCATATAACGACACACCTTCACTTCGGCAGCTCGGGCCGGCGCCGGACGACGTGGGCGTCAGTCGTGCGGGGCGACCGTGGGCTGAGAGAGTTCCACCTGCGGCCCACCCAGAAGCGCGACGAAGTGGGCAATCGCGGGCATGACCACCGCAAGGCACTCCGCCGCCGCGGTGGGCTTGCCCGGGAGATTGACCATCAGGCACACCCCGCGACGGCCAGCGGTTTGGCGCGACAACATCGCGGTGGGAACCCGCTCCAACGATGCGGCCCGCATCGCCTCGCCGAACCCGGGCAGCAGCCGGTCACACACCGCAGCCGTCGCCTCGGGCGTGACATCCCGCGGCGCCGGACCCGTACCGCCGGTCGTCACCACCAGATGGCACTGCTCGTCATCGGCCAAACGCACCAGGGTCTGCTCGATGCGTGCTCGATCGTCCGGAACGCATTCCACGACCGGCATCCACTCAGAGACCAGCAACGTGGTCAACGCGGCCTGCACCGCTGGACCGCTGAGGTCGTCGTACTCACCTCGGCTTGCGCGATCGGACACCGTGACGATGCCGACCCGCAAGGCGGCGTCAGCCACCGAGCGACGTCTCGGTGCGCATCACGACTTGCCGCTTGATACGCGCCAAGATCGCGCTCATTCCCCGCAGGCGCAACGGGGAGACCAACTCGCCCAGACCCATCGAGAGCGCGAAATCCGGTGAGGTCTCCAGCACCTCGCGCACCGAGACGCCGTCGAGTCCGGCAGCCAGGATGCCCGCATAGCCACGTGTCGTCGGCGCTTCAGGAGGTGCGTCAAAGAACAGGCGCACCCGCTCGTCCTCGATCTCGACAGCAACAAAGAACGGTGTCTGACACTCGGCGACTCGCTCGAGGGTCTCGTGCGCATCGACGTAGCGCTCCGGGAGCGGCGGCAGGCTTCGCGAATAATCGAGCAGCATCTGCAGACGCATTTCCCTCGGCGACGTTCGGAAGTCCTCGACGATCTCCTCAAGGGCCGCGGGCAACACCTCAGGCTGCCGAGCCCGCAGGCGGCGCAGCGGGGAACCCAGGTCGCTCGATCGGAACGCGCACCGCATTACCCCACTCAACCCAGGACCCATCGTAGTTACGCACGTTGGGGAGCCCGAGCAGGTGGGTCAAGACGAACCACGTGTGGCTCGAGCGCTCGCCGATCCGGCAGTAGGCGATGACATCATCTTCCGCACGAAGGCCCTGCTCATCAAGGTAGATCGCCCGCAGCTGGTCGACCGAACGAAAGGTGCCGTCGTCATTGGCCGCGCGGCGCCAGGGCACACTCTTGGCCGTCGGGATGTGGCCGGCACGCAAGGCCCCCTCTTGGGGATAGTCGGCCATGTGGGTCAGTTCACCGTTGTATTCCCCAGGCGAACGCACATCGACCAAGGGGCCGCGTCCGAGATGGGCCAACACGTCGTCCTTGAACGCGCGGATCGACCGATCGTCCCGCGAGATGATCGGGTAGTCGGTCGGCGTCGGACGCGGGACCTCGGTGGTCATTGGCCGACCCTCGGCAATCCAACGCTGGCGACCACCGTCGAGCAGCCGCACGTCGGCGTGACCGAACAGGCTGCAGACCCACAACGCGTATGCCGCCCACCAATTGAAGTTGTCCCCGTAGAGGATGATGGTCGTCTCACGGGTGATGCCCTTGGCGGACATCAGCCGGGCAAAGCCGCCAGCGTCGACGTAGTCCCGCGTCACCGGATCATTGAGATCCGCATGCCAGTCGATCTTCACCGCGCCGGGAATGTGACCGGTCTCGTACAGCAGGACGTCTTCGTCCGACTCTGCGATCACGACCTGCGGATCCTCCGCGTGGTCGGCAAGCCACTGCGTGGTCACCAGGCGTTCCGGGTGGGCGTAATGACTGAGCTTCGAATCGGTATCGAACGGTACAGACATGCAAACCCCTTGCGGCAACTGGATTGGTGTCACGCAACTCATGAGGTGTCGCGGGTCGCCGCTCTCGGAGCGGCGCCCGGGCGGTCGCGGTCGCCCATCCGACGCACCCGACTACTCACCGCCTGACACGCCGAGAAGACCGGCCCGAGACGGGCCCGTGATTGCGCTGGTTCGACTATGCCACACTAGGTGCAGAACGTGTCCGAGCCACTCCTGATCCGTATTGCGCGTGCGGCTGACGCCGAGTTCATCGGGCGCACGTACGACGAGGGCATTGCCGACGGCAACGCCACCTTTGCCACGGGCCCGCACTCCGGTGAGGAACGCACGCGCTGGCTCGCCGCGCGCCCCGCCACTGCACCGGTGTTCTGTGCGCATCAGCAGAAGACGCCGGTGGGTTGGTCAGCACTTGCACCCTTCTCACATCGCCCCTGGTACAGCGGTGTTGCCGAATACACGGCCTACGTCGCACGCGATGCGCGGGGGGGCGGCGTGGGCGGTCAGTTGCTCGCCCACCTCCTCAAGACGGCACCCGACTATGGGTACTGGAAGTTGGTCGGGATGATCCTCGCCGACAACGCGGCGGGTCTCAGATTGGCCGACACCCATGGGTTTCGCACCGTCGGGACCCACCGCGCCCATTCCACTCTGGCCGGCCAGTGGCGTGATGTCATCGTGGTGGAACGGCACCTCACGCTGCCACCGAAGGTTCCTCCGTCGGCGTAACCTCGCCGTCACGCGGTTTGCGAGGCGCCCAATCGGTGCGACAATCGATCCCGCACACATCCGGCTGCGGAGGATTCGATGGCTGACGCACCGACACCGCAGGACACCATACCCGCACCGGCCGCAGACGCGGACCTCATGCGACAGATGTTCGCGACGATACATCTGATCCGAACCTTCGAAGAACGCGCCGCCGAGGAGTACATGCGCGGCAACATCGGAGGCTTTCTGCATCTGGCGATCGGCGAGGAAGCGGCCGTCGTGGGCTCGGTGATGGCGCTGCGCCCAACGGATCCGATCACATCCACCTATCGCGAACATGGCCAAGCCCTTGCTCGTGGCAGCGACCCGCGGGCGGTCATGGCGGAGCTCTTTGGCCGGGCCACGGGCTTGTGCGGGGGTCATGGTGGATCGATGCATCTCATGGACCGCGAGCGATTCTTCTTCGGTGGCTATGGCATCGTCGGCGGCTCGGTGCCCCTTGCCGTGGGGTTGGGGTTTGCCATCTCATACCGCCACGAAGATGGCGTTGCGCTGGTGATGTTCGGAGACGGAGCGACCAACCAAGGCGTCCTGATGGAATCCATGAACATGGCCAAACTGTGGAACCTCCCGGTGATCTTCTTCTGCCTGAACAACCAGTACGGAATGGGCACGGCGGTCGATCGCGCCTCGGCAGAGACCGAGCTGTTCAAGCGCGCGGACGCATTCGACATGCCGTCGCGACGCGTCGACGGCATGGACGTCATGGCCGTCTATCAGGCCGTAACCGACGCGGCCCATCACGCCCGCACCGAGCAAGAACCGAGCATGATCGAGGCGATCGCCTACCGATACCGCGGCCATTCGATGAGCGATCCCGACCGCACCCGTCCCGAGGAAGAGAAAGCGCGCTGGCACGCGCGCGACCCGCTGATCACCTTCGAGCGGGTCTTGCTGGGTGAGGGGACGGTGACCGCCGAGGACCTCACCGCAATTCGCGACCGCAACAGCTCCACGGTTGAGGATGCCGTGGCGTTTGCCAACGACTCCCCCGTCGCGGACGACGCCACCCTCGCCGATGATGTCTACGCCCATCCATGGACCGACGATCCCCGCGGAAGCGCAGAGATGCCGCAGGTACGCCCATGACCACCGACGCATCCACGGCGGCGGCCGTCTCGTACCGTGAGGCACTGACCCAGGCCATGCGCGAGGAGCTTGAGCGTGATCCCAACGTCTTTCTGATCGGGGAAGACATCGGGCTGTTCGAAGGTTCGTTCAAGGTCACCCGCGGCCTCCTGCACGAGTTCGGTCCGGCACGCGTCGTCGACACCCCGATCTCCGAAGCGGGATTCGTCGGACTCGGCATCGGCGCGGCGATGTCGGGACTGCGGCCGGTGATCGAACTCATGACGGTCAACTTCTCGATCGTCGCGATGGATCAAATCGTCAACAACGCCGCCAAGGTGCGATACATGTTTGGCGGGCAGGTGTCGGTGCCGCTCGTGATCCGCATGCCGGGGGGCGCCGGACATCAGCTCGGCGCGCAACACTCCCACTCGCTCGAGGCGTGGTTCACTCACGTCCCCGGTCTCAAGGTCGTCTGCCCGTCGACCCCGTATGACGCGAAGGGCCTTTTGAAGACCGCGATCCGTGATGACGACCCCGTGATCTTCCTCGAAAGCGAAGGCCTTTACGCCAAGAAGGGCCCCGTCGGGGGACCCGATGATCTGGTCCCGTTCGGCCAGGCCATCGTCCGACGGAGCGGGGCGCACTGCACGATTGTCGCCCTCTCTCGCATGGTGTGGATCGCGCTGGATGCAGCCGACACGCTCGCAGCCGAGGGCATCGAGTGCGAGGTGGTCGACCCCCGCACCACCCGTCCATTGGATCTTCAGACGATCGCCGACTCGGTACGGCGCACCAACCACTGCGTCGTCGTCGACGAAGGATGGCCGGAATGCGGTCTCGCGGCGAATATCGCCACACACGTCTACGAAGCATGCTTCGATTGGCTTGACGCACCTATCGTCCGCGTCAACGCGGCCGATGTCCCGATGCCCTACGCGCGCAACCTCGAACAGGCCGCGCTTCCCCGCCAAGAAGACGTCGCCGCCGCTGTCCGGGCGACCCTCGCACGAGGCGCGTAGGCCATGGGCGACCTGTTGATGCCCAAGCTGAGCGACACGATGGAAGAGGGGACGATCCTCACGTGGCTCGTCCCGGACGGCACCGTCGTCACACGTGGCGAGCAGATCGTGGAGATAGAGACCGACAAAGCCGACATGACCATCGTCTCACCCGAGAATGGCGCGCTGCACATCGTTGCCCCCGAAGGGGCGGTGCTCCCGATCGGGAGCCCGATCGCCTGGATCGGCGAAGGCGCACCTCCCGTTACCGACGCCACCGCGGAGGCTCAGCCGACCACGACCGACGAAATCGCGACCAACATTCCGGTCGGTGACGATGGGACGCCCGAAGAGCTCGGCGTGGCCGCTCCCTCCCCGGTACCCGTCGCCCCTGTGATCCCGACGCCGGCTCCCAGCCCCTCCCCCGGCGGGAGCCGCGTGATCGCCTCACCACTTGCGCGCAAGATCGCCCGAGATGAAGGCATCGATCTTGCCGGCATCCACGGCACGGGCACGGGCGGACGCATCGTCCGCGCCGACGTCGATGCCGTTGTTCGCTCCGCGACGCCACAGAGCACCCCCGGCCCACCGCCGCCGGTGCCCAGCACTCCACTCGTCGCGGAAGCGCCAATGCCTCACACCGGCCAGGAACCACCCCCGGCGACGTTTGGCACCCGAATTGCGGCAACCCGATTGCAGCGCACCATCGCCCGCAGAATGCAGGAATCCGCGATGTCCGCACCGCACTTCGCGCTTCAGCGCGATGTGGACGTGTCCGAGCTGACCATGTTGCGACGACAACTGGCCGCCGCTCGCCCCGAGATGCCGACGCCGACGATGACCGACCTCATCGTGCGTGCGCTCGCGCTCGCTGCCGCACAACGACCCGACGTCCTGGCCCGTTGGGAGGACGATGCGTTTGTCGTTCCCGATGGGGTCCATGTGGGTGTCGCCGTCGCCGTCGAACGTGGGTTGCTGGTGCCGGTGATCCGCGATGCCCAGACCAGGCCGATTGTCGAGATCGCCCAAATCAC
>JADGPH010000007.1 GCA_017882555.1 Thermoleophilia bacterium | reverse complement strand
GGTTCCGGTCCTGGCGACCACACCTCGATGCCGTATCGGTCGTTGAGTCCAACTGACTGCAGCGCCCGAGTCACCTGTTCGCACACCCCATGATCCACCCCATCGGGGTGATCCACCACGACACGCATTGTTCCGGAGCCCACGGGCCCGACGACGGTGACTTCGCGAAGATCGACGCGCGGGAGCTCGGTGGCCAGACATGCCTCGACTTCGCGTTCCAGCGATTCGCGGACCTTCACTGCCACCCCTTTCACGTCGTCGTGCGAACCCACCCTTTCGCCGGAAACAAAAAAGAGCGGGCCGTTACGCCCACTCCCCGCCCATCCGAACGAACATGCATGTCACGAAAAGTGCGTTGTCCAAGATAGCACTGATCGCCGATTGAGGTTACCCGGCTCCGGCGGACGAACCGAGCTCCCGTCGCGGTCAGGGGAGTTCAGCGCTCTCAAGGATGAGTGTCACCGGACCATCGTTTTGGAGCTGGAGCTGCATGTGGGCGCCGAAGACTCCGGTGGCGACGGTGACCTGATGGTGGCGCATTCGCGCGACGTATGCGTCGATGACCGCGCGGGCCTGATCGGGTCCGGCCGCATCGGTCCATGAGGGGCGATTCCCGCGGCGAATGTCGCCGTACAAGGTGAATTGGCTGACACACAGCACCGACCCCCCGACGCTGCCGATGGGAAGATCAAAGGGACGATCTCCGTTGGCAAATACTCGCGCCGCGACGGTCTTGTCGGCCAGGCGTGCCGCGTCTGCCACCGTGTCGGAATGGGTGATCCCCACCAGCGCGACGAGTCCGGTTCCGATCTCGCCGACGACGACGTTGTCGACGCTCACGCGGGCGTCGGTGACCCGTTGCAGAATGATTCGCATCGCCCTGACTCTACGGTCCCTCGCTAGGATACGCGCATGTCGTCGAGTGCCACCCTGCTCAACGCCCGCCTCGGTGAATGTCTTTCAGACATGGAGCTCTCCCCCGCCGCACGACTGGGCGGCGGCTGGTCGGTCGAGCTTCCGTCGCTCAAGCGCGGGGCTGTCGGTGTCGGACTGCTCGCGCGCGAGCGAACCGTCCGCATGGCGACCTTTTTCATGCGGGCCCCGGATCGGGATCACGTATCGGTGTATCGCCGCCTGCTTGAGCGGAACCTGCAAATGACCTATTGGCGCTTTGGGATCGATGCGGCCGGTGATCTGTTCTTAGCCGCGCACCTCGATGACGATCAGCTTTCGGCTGCCTCGCTCGATGCGGTCCTTGGACTGCTGGTCACCTACATCGATGAGAGCTACGAAACGATCCTGCGTCTCGGATTCGACGTTCCGGCACACATTCGGGTCGTCGCACCTCCGTTGGACCATGATGCGTGGGGCCCGCGCGGCGACGCGCCGGTCCCGGGCGACGCCTAGCTCAGGCCCGTTTGAAAGCATCGCGCGAGGGTGAAATGGCGCGCTGCCAGCTCGCGGTCACCGAGGCGCTCCAATGCCTTGGCGAGGCCAAAGTGGGCGTACCCATCGGTCGGTCCGAGGTCGACCGCCGCGGCAAATTCCTCGCGGGCACGTGGAAAGTCCCGACAGCCCATATAGGCGCGGCCGAGCGCTTCGCGCACCGATGCCTTATCCGGTTCGAGTCGCCTGGCGCGCTCGAGCGCAAGCGCGGCCTGATGGAAGTCCTTCGACCGCAACAGTTCGTGACCCTGCGTGAAGGCGTCGTAGGCAGCGGATTCGCTCATGGGCGCCCGTCCTCGGCATCGTGGGTGAGCATCATGGCGGCGGCGTCCAGGATTGCCTGCGCGCAAAAGGCCTTCGAGGCGCGCGGGTACGTCCGCTCTTGGGCGTCGGGACCGATGATCGTGATGATGTTCTCGTCGCTGCCAAATCCAATGCCGGCGACCGAGATATCGTTATGCACGACAAGATCCACCTGTTTGCGGATCCGCTTCTCCCGGGCGCGCACACGTCCTTGGTCGCCCGCTTCGGCCGCGAATCCGACCAACACCTGGCCGGGGCGTCGGGCGGCCCCCAACTCGCTCAGGATATCGCTGGTGCGCTCGAGCGCGATCTGCATCGCCGTCGCGCGCGATTTGTCGATCTTGCCGGCGACCTGCCCGACGGGGCGATAGTCGGCGACGGCCGCCGCCATAAGGATCACCGCGGCATCCGCGGCGTGTGCGACGCACGCCGCCTGCATCTCATGGGCGGTCGGCGCGTCGATGTACGTGATTCCGGAACGACGGGGCAATTCGACGTTCGCGGCAATGACCGTCACCGCAGCCCCCCGTCGGGCCGCCTCGTCTGCGAGTGCCCACGCCATCTTGCCGCTCGATCGATTCCCGACGTACCGGACGGCGTCGATCGGTTCGCGGGTGCCACCGCCGGTAATCAATACCGACACTCCGCTCAAGGGGCGGAAGTGCGTCAGGATGCGCTCGAGCTCGGCCCCGATCACGTCGAGCTCGGGCAGCCGGCCCACACCAATATCGCCATCCGCCAATACACCGACAGCAGGCGCGATGATGTGCACGCCGCGGCTCGTGAGCGTGGCGAGGTTCGCCTGGGTGGCCGGGTGCAGCCACATCTTGGTGTTCATCGCCGGTGCCAACACCAGAGGACCATCAAAGGCGAGCGCTGAGGTCGTCAGCAGCCCGTCGGCAAAGCCGGCCGTCAGCGCTGCGACGGTGTTCGCCGACGCCGGACAGATGAGCATTACGTCCGCGAACCGCGCGAAGTCCAGATGGTCGAAGCCAGGGGCATTCTGCTCGCCGAACACGTCGATGCCCACCGGGTGACCGGACAGCGCGGCCAAGGTCTCGGGCCCGATGAAATGTGTGGCGTTCTCGGTCATGACCACGCGGACATCGTGTCCCGAGCGCTGCAGGATGCGCATGAGATCTACCGACTTATACGCGGCGATCCCACTACTGACTCCAAGGAGGATGTTTGCCATTACCCGCCTCGCGTGACCGCGTCCACGATCCGCGCCAACTCCGCGCTGGCGGCCTCGAGATCGTCGTTTCGGATGACGTAATCAAACTCCTCGCTGGCGCCAAGCTCAACCAAGCT
>JADGPH010000194.1 GCA_017882555.1 Thermoleophilia bacterium | reverse complement strand
TGGCAAGAGCGCGCGCGCGACAGTTACGTTCGCCCCGGCCATTCCGAGCGTGGTCGCCCCGTCGTGGGGCGTCTACCATGACGGCATGACGATCGACGAGAACGGCACACTCGGCCGACGCCGCGACATGCGATTCGCCGCGTCCAATGACAGGCTGCCTGCGGCCGACGTGGTCATCTGCGCATACACGTCCAAGCGTGAGGCGTTTCTGCGGCGGGCGATCGCGTCCGTCGTTGACCAGGACCAGGCCGAGCGGGTCATTGTGGTGATCGATCACGCACCCGAGCTGTTTGACGTCCTTGGGGGTGATCCGACGCTCGGCGGCGGTGTGGCGGTCGTTGAGAACGCGTACGAACAAGGACTCTCCGGCGCACGCAACACAGGCGTGGACCATGCGATATCTCCGGTCGTCGCATTTCTGGACGACGATGCCTGGGCCGACCCCGGGTGGCTGGAGGCGATCCGTCGCGCCCATGCCGATCCGACAATCGTGGGCACCGGGGGGTGGGTCGCACCCGAATGGGAGGATGGGGTCTGCCCCGCGTGGCTGCCGCAGGAGTTCTGGTGGACCGTCGGCTGCTCGTATCGCGGGCTCCCCACAGACCCAATGGCGGTGATCCGCAATCCGATCGGGGCGAGCATGTCCTTTGCCCGGGCCCCGCTGAAGGCGGTCGGCGGGTTTCGATCTGGGCTGGGACGGATCGGTACGACCCCGCTCGGGTGCGAAGAGACGGAGGCGGCCATCCGCGTTCGGGCGTTGGTACCCGGGAGCAAGATCGTCCAGTTGACCGGCACCCGCGTCGGCCACCACGTGCCGCACACCCGGACGACCTGGTCCTACTTTCGCGATCGGTGCCTCGCGGAGGGACGCTCCAAGGCGATGGTGGTCGGGGCCGCGGGAGCCCGGGACGGACTTTCTTCTGAGCGGCGGTATGCCTTGCGGGTACTGCCCGCCGGCGTGCTTCGTGGATTTCGTGACGTCGCCCGCGGTGATCTCAGCGGCCTGTACCGGTCGGGCGCGATCGTCGCCGGGGTGTCGCTGGCGGTCGCTGGCTACCTGCTGGGTCGGCGTGAGCTCGTGCCCGATGCGGGTGCGGCGACAGGGAATTCCGCGCAGAGGTCGCGGGAGCTGCGGTCCGCCATCGCGCTGCTACCGTTCGTGGCCGGCATTGGTCTCTGGATCCGGCACCGCACGCGCACGAGCGTGTCCGGGCGGCCAGGGCGTCGTCGGCGATGAGGGCGGTCTCCCACGCACCGGTCGCCGTACGGCCATATGGATGGGTCTCGGGAGACCCGCCGAATGATCTCGTGCCCGGCGCGACGCTGACCGATGGCGCGTATGCGCGCGCTCTTACTGCTTGAGCGAGATGGCGCCCCCTGGGGGTTTGTCGGCGTGGCTGCAACCGACGGAATCGTTCGCGGTTCGTCAGTGGAGCGGGCGACCGCCGTCCAGATCGCTGGGGCGCTGTGGGCCTCGCTCACTGCCCATGCAGATGCAGGTCCCCACGGTTCCCGTGCGGGTCGTCAGGGCGCTGACGGTGCTCACCGACACCGAGACCACACTCAGACCGTTGCTGATACGGAGTTAGCGGGTCGACGGAGTTCATTACGTGCCGAACGCGATCCCTGCCGCGAGCGCCCCGTACCTCGACAACATCCCGGCCCAGGTCAATCATCTGGTCATTGCGCTCAGCCAGCGTAATCACGCTCAGTTCCAGGGGCTGATGCCGTGGCCCGAGATCGATGGGCTCATGAGCGACCTACGTTGCGGTTCTGACTTGTCAGTGGTCTACGACCAGGCCCGGAGCGTCATCTTCCGGTACGTCCCCGGGACGTAAGTCGCGCGGGCCCGCTTCGAGTCCCTTGTCAGCTCGGAGCGGGAGCGTCCCGAATCTCTGCACGTCCAGCTGCGGGGAAGCGTGAGCTGTGCGGGTCGCGCGTGGTCAGAGTGCGCGCCAGCGCTGACAGGGTCTAGGTCCCCCCGGCGGGCCTCTCCGAGGCCATCAAGGGCCGAGCCGTCCGATCGATGTGCGGAATCGGCGCGCAAGCCGTCTGAATGCCCGGTGTCATCACAAGACCTGCACCGACGGGGGGGAACAACTGCCGTCTGCATGGGCGGTTGATTCGCTCTTCCGTGTCCGGGAGCCTGGGGTCCATAAGTCGGCTATTGCCAGCGGCTTTGTTTGAAAACCCTGGTGAGCTTCACTGAAAGGACTCCTCCGATGACCACGATCTTCGGGCCACACATCCAGGACGGAGTGGCGACACCTGCTCCCGAGGCATTGATCGAGGACAATGCGTCGCAAGTCAAGCGCGTTGGCACCTCCGAGCTGCACGCGAGTCGCGCGGCCGCGAAGCTCCCCGAGACCCGGACGACCGCGCGTCCGCGCGTGACCGCCGTCATCCCGGCGATGAACGAAGCCGAGAACTTGCCGCACGTCTTCAAGCGGTTGCCGGAGATCATCGACGAGGTCATCCTGGTCGACGGACACTCGAAGGACGACACGGTGGCCGTCGCCCGCATGCTGCGCCCCGACGTGCGGGTGGTGACCCAGACTCATCGCGGTAAGGGCAACGCTCTCGCCTGCGGCTTTGCTGTCGCGACCGGCGACATCATCGTCATGCTGGACGCCGATGGGTCGACCGACCCGGCGGAGATCCCGTTGTTCGTCGCCGAGTTGATGGACGGTGCGGACTTTGTTAAGGGCTCCCGTTACATGCTCGGCGGTGGTAGCGAGGACCTGACCCGCATGCGCCGTCTCGGTAATACCTTCCTTACCGGCACGGTGAACGCGTTGTTCAACGTTCAATACACCGACCTCTGCTACGGCTACATGGCCTTCTGGCGCCGTTCCCTGCCGCAGCTGGCCATCGACTGCACCGGCTTCGAGGTCGAGACGTTGCTGACCCTTCGGGCCGCCCGGGCCGAGATGAAGATTGCCGAGGTGCCGAGCGTCGAGCGCAACCGTATCCACGGCGAGAGCAACCTGCGGCCCATCCACGACGGCCTGCGCATCATGCGGACGATCTTCCAGGAGCGCATCAAACGCGATCGCACAGACGCCCTCGCCCCGGCATGGGCCGCCGTCGCCGGAGAGCTCGTGCTCCACCCGTAGACGCGTCCGGGCTCGGTGGTGAGGCTGTTGGTCGCACCACTCGAGTGCGGGGGGTACGTGGCCCGCAGAGACGGGTTCCGACGGGAATCGTCGGCGTCTGAACGCAGAGGTCGACGGCAGGTGGGATGGCGCGCCATCGGAGCACTGGTTCATGACGTCGCCACAGGCGTCTCGGGGCTCGAGAGCAGCGTCGGATCCGAGGGGGGCAACAGACGATCGTCGTGGGCGTCGATTGGGCCGAGTCCCACAACGACGTGCTGGCCATGGATGAGGGCGGATCAGTGCTCGGCAGGGGGATTATCGATCGGGGCTGTCGGGCTCGCACAGCTGATTGGGCCATGGCCGATTGTGCCCAGGAGCCAGGCGAGGTGATCGTGGGCATCGAGATCGATGGAGGGCTGCTTGTCGACTCACCGATTGTGGCGGGTGAGCAGGTCTCCCATATCAATCGCCTCGCGGCCAGCCGCTACCGCGCTCGTCACACGGCATCTGGTGCAAAGTTGGATGCCGGCGACGCACAACGGCTGGGAGATCTGGTCGGCACTGAGCTGGCTCTGACCGACGAGCTGGCGATCCTCATCGTTGCCCCGCCGCCCGAACGGGCTCGCGGGCTCTCGCGGGCAAAGATCGCCGCGGGGTTACGATGTGCGGGCCGCCATGGCAACCTCGCTCAGCGCGCCATCGATATCCAGACGGAGCTGCGCACCAAACAGGCCGCGGCCCCATCGCAGATCCGCGACGCCATCGGCGCGGCCAGCGTGACGCGGGTCACGGGGCTGAACCAACAGATCGCCGTGCTTGAGCGAGCGCAAGGTGAGTATTCTCATCGACAGCCGGACGCCGGGATCCTGTGCCGTCTTTCCGGGCTCGGCCTGGTCCCGGGCGCTTGCGTACTTGCTGAGTTCGGTGATGACTCGAACCGCTTCGGGAATGTTCGAGGCCGCAACGCCGACGTGGGAACGGCGCCGATCATCGGATCATCCGGCCGCAGCCTCGGCGTCTTTGCGCGCTCCGCGCCGAACCGGCGGCTGATCGACGCCGGTGAGCACTGGGCTTTCTGCTCATTGACGGCAAACCCCGGTGCCCGGCGCTCCGACGACGCGCTCTGGGCCCGCGGGGAAACCTACTCCCAGGTGACCCGGCAGCTGGCCAATCGCTGGGTCGGCATGAGGGCTAGCGCGAGAATCTCGCCTGGTTGGAACGCTAGGAGTCGTTGCGTGTGGCGGCTTGGCTCCTGGAGCCGTGGGATGTCGAGCCCCCGGGCGGTGTCGGGGCTGAACCCGACAATCGGCCCGGTAGGGACCGCGGCAGGGGCCACCACCTCGGGATTCTCCGCCTCGTACGCGCTGACATGAATCGTCGGGGGCGCCTCGGCGTCGATCACCGCGGTGCGGGTGAGCGCTGATGGGTGAAGCCCGTGTGCGCGGATTTTGGGTTGCGGGCCTGGAGCCGCCGTTGAGGCGATGCAGGCGGTCCACAGACCGCCGATCGGCGTAACCGCGAACATGGCGTTGACGCGCTTCGGTGAACACCCCCGAAAGAGGGTCAGCCCCAACGCTAACTATCCGTAAGCACTGTATGTCGCTGTCCTGGGCGGCACTAGGCTC
>JADGPH010000193.1 GCA_017882555.1 Thermoleophilia bacterium | reverse complement strand
TCGGCGAAGCGTGGCCGGCGCTCGAGGGCGCGTGCAATGCGATCGATTTCGATCAGATCGATCCCAACGCCGATCACCGACATCGCGGCTCGCTATTCGACGGTGACGGTCTTGGCCAGATTGCGCGGTTGATCAACATTCAATCCGCGCGCCGTAGCCATCTCGTAGGCGAACAACTGCAACGGCACGACCGTCGTTAGGGCCGAGAGCAGGGCCGAGGTCTTGGGCGTCCACAACACATCATCGACGTGCTGCGAGATGTCCCGATTGCCCTCGGTGGCAACCGCGATCACGCGCGCCCCGCGGGCTTTGACCTCTTGGATATTGGAGATGACCTTGTCGAAGACATGGCCGTCGGGGGCCACCACGACCACAGGCGAGCCCTCCTCGAGCAACGCGATCGGGCCGTGCTTCATCTCACCAGCCGGATATGCCTCGGTCGGGATGTAGCTGATCTCCTTGAGCTTGAGCGCCCCTTCGAAGCAAACGGGAACGCCGACATGGCGTCCGAGGTACAGAAAGAACTCGCGATCGCGATAGCGCTGCACCACCGCGGCGACGTGCAAGGCGGCGTCCGAGGCCAGGTAGGCCTCGATCAGCTCCGGGACGCGGCGCAGATCTTCGGCGAGATCCGCCGCACCGGCCTCGGTCAAGGACCACTTCAAGCGTCCCAGCTTCAGCGCGAGCAACGCCAGGGCCATCACCTGGGCGGTGTGGGTCTTGGTGGCAGCGACGCCGATCTCCAATCCCGCACGCGTGTAGAGCGCCCCGTCGGCGTCACGGGTCGCTTGGGACCCCATGATGTTGGTGAGCGCCACCACGTGGGCCCCGCGCTCACGCGCAACGCGCATCGCGGCCAACGTATCGGCGGTCTCCCCACTTTGGGTGATGCCGATGACCAGGTCTCCGGGACCGGCCAAACAGGTGCGATATCGGTACTCCGACGCCACTTCCGCGTGCACCGGCACTCGTGCCCAGTCTTCGATCAGGTAGCGGCCGATCAACCCCGCGTGGAACGACGTCCCACAAGCCACGATGTGCACACGCTCCACACGGGCGAGCGCGGCATCGTCAAGTCCAAGTTCCTCGATGATCACGGACCCGTCTGGACGCAGGCGATCACCGATCGTGTCCCACAACGCGGCGGGCTGTTCGTGAATCTCCTTGAGCATGAAAGTGTCGTAGCCACCCTTCTCGGCGGCATCCTCGTCCCAGTCCACCCGTTCGACCGAGTGCCGTGCCGGCGCACCGTGAGCGCTCAACACCGTGACCCCGTGCGATTCGAGGATCACGATCTCGCCGTCGTCCAGGTTCATGATGTCGCGAGTCTCGTGCAGGAACGCCGGAATCGCCGAGGCGAGAAATGCCTCACCGTCGCCGAGTCCCACCACCAACGGACATTCAAAACGGGTCCCGACCAGTCGATCAGGCTCGTCGGCGTGGGCGACGACGAATGCATAGTGACCCGCGATCCTCGGCACCACCGCCCGCACCGCCTCGACCAGGTCACCCTGATAGGCCCGCGCGATCAGATGCGGCAGGACCTCGGTGTCGGTGTCGCTCAAGAACACGACCCCGGCATCCTGGAGTTCATGCCGCAACTCCATGTAGTTCTCGATGATGCCATTCATCACCACGGCAACTCGACCGTCACCCGACAGATGCGGGTGCGCGTTGGCCTCGGTGACACGCCCGTGGGTCGCCCACCGCGTGTGCCCAAGTCCGGTCGTCGCCATCGACGCCCCATTCAGGCTCCCGCTCGCGATGCGTAGCTTGCTCAGGTTTCCGACCGCGCGTACCACCGAGAATCCGACGGCAGGGTCATCGAGCAGCGCAAATCCGGCCGAGTCATATCCGCGGTATTCAAGCCGCTCCAACCCTTGGACAATCAACTCCTGGCAGGGACGCCCGCCGACGTAGCCGATGATCCCGCACATATATGCCTCCCGGTGGTGTGCTCAGGCCTGCGGTGACGCATCCCCGAGCACACGCTCAACAACATTCGCCAGCCGTGCGCTCCACGCCTCGCAATCCTCGCTCTCCGGTGCTTCAACCATCACCCGCACCAGAGGCTCGGTTCCACTCGCACGAACAACAACGCGACCATCCTCGCCAAACTTCGCATCAAATGCGCGAACTGCGTCCCATATCTCTTCGGCATCGGTGAGCTCACCTTTACGAGACGTGCGAATCCCGACCAACTTCTGTGGGAGCCGCTGCATCACTGCGGCGGCGTCAGCGAGCGGCTCACCTGTCTGGTGGAGCGCCTCGAGCACCATCAACGCGGTCGCGAGCCCGTCGCCGGTCGGCCCGCTGCGCAGGTTGATCAGGTGTCCACTCTGCTCGCCCCCGAGGATAAAGCCACCCTCACGCATCTCGGCCAGCACATACCGGTCACCGACATCGGTCCAGCGCACCTCAATTCCGCGAATCGCCATGGCGCGTCGGAATCCCAGATTCGTCATCGTCGTCGTCACGACCGCGTCACCCGGCAACGTGCCGGCACGCTGCAAATGAAGTGCCAGGATGGCCAGGATCTGATCCCCGTCTACGAGCGTGCCGTCGTGATCCACGGCAAGCACGCGATCGCCGTCGCCGTCGAAGGCGAATCCCATCTGGTGGTCACCGTCCCGGACAGCCGCCTGCAAGCCCTCGGGGTGCGTCGAGCCACATGCGGCATTGATGTTGGTGCCATCCGGGTCGGCGTGGATCACCGCGACGCGCGCGCCAAGGCGACGCAGGACCTCCGGCGCAGTCACCGACGTCGCCCCGTTGGCGCAGTCCACCACGATCGAGCGACCGGCCAGGGACGTCGGGAAGCGCTCGATAAGAGTGGTGATGTACCGCTCCACCGCATCGTCGACGTCGACGATGTCGCCGAGTGCGCCACCGAGCGCTCGGGCGAGCTGCTCCGCGCGCGCCATGCGGCGCTCAATCTCGGCCTCATCGGCGTCGGCCAGCTTAAAGCCGTCTGGACCGATCAGCTTGATGCCGTTGTCAGTAAACGGGTTGTGCGAGGCGCTGATGACCGCACCTGCAGCCGCGCCGAGCAACGGTACCGCCTCCGCGATCGCCGGCGTCGGCATCACCCCGACGCACAGAACATCGACGCCCGCCGAGGCCAACCCCGCCGCCAGCGCGTTCTCCAACATGGGACCACTGCGTCGCGTATCCCGACCGATCACGACCTTCTGGTGTCCGGCGAGGCCGGCACCCAACGCACGTCCGAGCAGCAAGGCAAGTTCGGGAGTCAGTTCATGGTTTGCGACTCCACGAACGCCATCCGTCCCGAAAAGCCTCCGAGTGGACCGCGCGCTCACGCCCCCGTACGCACTAGCGCTTCGAGAACTGCGGACGCTTACGGGCGCCCTTGAGACCGGCCTTCTTACGCTCCTTCTCACGCGCGTCACGCGTCAAGAATCCTTCGCGCTTGAGGTCGGGACGAAGTTCGGCATCCATCACACAGAGGGCACGCGCAATGCCGTGGCGCAGTGCACCCGACTGGCCGGACGGGCCACCGCCATTGAGGCGGGCGATCACGTCAAAGCGTCCCAGTGTCCCGGTCGTCACCAGCGGCTTGAGTGCGTTGGTCACCAGCAGGCTGCGACCGAAGTACTCGTCCGCGGGACGGCCGTTGCAGAGCACACGCCCCTCACCGGGGGCCAAGATCACCCGTGCAACCGAGGTCTTACGCTTGCCGGTCGCAATGAAACGGCCGAGTTGATCAGTCTTCATGCTGGTACCTTTGCCTTACGCTCAATTCGAAGCGGCTGCGGGTTTTGGGCGCCGTGCGGGTGCTCGGGCCCTGCGTACACCTTCAACTTGGTGAGCTGCTTGCGACCAAGACGATTCTTGGGCAGCATGCCGCGCACGGCCATCCGAATGACCTCCTCCGGATGCAACGCCAGTTGTTCGCCGAGGGTGCGGCTCCGGATGCCACCCGGGTACCCGGTGTGCCGGTAGTAGCGCTTGTCGCGCAGTTTCGAGCCAGTCACCGCAATACGTTCGGCGTTCACGACCACGACAAAGTCGCCGGTATCCACATGGCGTGTAAACCACGGAGAGCGCTTGCCATGCAAGGTCTCGGCGATTGATGTGGACAGACGCCCAAGGTTCTTCCCGTCTGCATCGACAACCCACCATTGGCGGTCGACAGTCCCAGCCTTGGCGCTAACGGTCTTCACGGTGGTCCGCGTCCCTCCGGATAATGGCAATGCAGTAGCAGACCCAACCCTCTGGGCCGACCGCGGAGAATACGAGACTACCGCCCGCCGCGCAACCCATACGCGGCACCGATCGCCATGCCGGTCGGCCTGTGCGCTGATCACACCCGCCCGATGACCTCTCAACTTGGCCCTCACGAGCTCGCGCGGGCGTCCCCCAGTCAGCCCAAGAACCCATCGAGCATTGTGGCCAGTTCGGGAGCGGCGGCGACGTCGTAGTGCGTCCGCCCGGGCAGGATCGCCAGCCGCATCGGTGTCGGCGGCGCACCGTCCCAGCCCGCGTCGCGCAGCCCGCCACCGAGCAGCGCAAAGAACTCCGCGCAATGCGCGGGCGGCATGCTGTCGGCATCGCCGTAGACCAGCATGGTCGGGACGCGCAGTCGGCTGACCTCATCGGTCCAGTCGTATGCTTCCCGCACGAGGTCGCCCGTCTTGGTAACCAGGCTGGGAAACGCACCGATGTCCGGGGCCACCGCGACCCATGCCGCATAGACCGGTGACTGGGTCAGCTGGTCCACGATGCCGGGTCCGACCAGTGCCATCTGATCGCGTACGTCGGAGAACCATCCGTCGCTGCGGTACGGCGTCGAGACGAGGACCACCCGCCGCACCCGCTCGGGATACTGAATCACCGCGCGCAAGCAGACACCACCCCCGAGCGAGTATCCGAGCAGGTCGGCACGATCGATGCCCAGGTGGGCGAGCACGCCGGCGATGTCATCACCAAACGCCTGGTAGCTGAAGGGCCGATCGATGTCACGTGTGTGTCCATGCGCCTGGAGCTCGACGGCGATCACCTGTCGGCGGACCGACAACTGCCTAGCCAGCTGGCCAAACGAACTGGCCAGCCCAAACCCAGGGTGCACCAAGACCAGCGGAGTCCCACCGGCGCCGTGGCTTTCCCAGTAGATCTCCATTCCATTGACCGGTGCGTAGCCGGATGTCGACGGTGTGGTCATCTGCTGTCCCCCCGGAGGCGATCGACGGTCGTGGGCACCCGCACCACCGATCATGGGCCACGCAATCGGGGACGGCAACTGCACGGGTCGCGTCTGGGAATCCACCACAGCGCGTCACATTCTCGTGCGCCGAGGTTCAATCGTGGGCCCCGACGTCCGATGGTACGTGTGTAATAGCGTGAATACTGATCGCATCGTGCGCGTGCGCATCCGCTGCGTCAGTCACCCGAACGAGGCACGGTTGCCATCTCGTCGATCTCGGTGAACCGCTGTATTGCCGTCGCAGCCCACGGCCGGCGCTGTCAGCAATCGACCTACCGCGGCAGCCCCTACTGCTGGCACCACACCCAGAGCCGCAAAGTGTGGGCACCCAGCCGCGTCGCTCCGAGTCCAAGGACACACGATGCACCGGTCATCGCGTTGGCGAGCCCCGAAACGCTCCCGCCCCGGCCCTCGATCGAACGGATCGTGAACCGGCTCAACCGGGGCCAGCTCGAGCAACTCGCACGCTTCCTCGAGGCACCCGGTGACGGGACCCTGGAGGTCACCCGCGCCCATGGCTATGTCGAGGTGCGCGGATCGATGCGACCGGCGATCTCGAATTCACACGCGCGCAGCGGCAGTTAGCGCGGAGAGGTCACTCCCACTCGATCGTTCCGGGTGGCTTGGAGGTGATGTCGAGGACCACGCGATTGACCCCGGCGACTTCGTTGATGATGCGGTTGCTGATCTGCTCCAGCAGCTCATGCGGCAAGCGCGCCCAGTCCGCGGTCATGGCGTCGTCTGAGGTCACAGCACGAATAACGATCGGGTACGCGTAGGTCCGCTCGTCACCCTGTACGCCGACGCTCTTGACGGCAGGCAGCACGGCGAAGCTTTGCCAGAGCTCGCGGTACAGTCCGGCCCGGCGGATCTCTTCCTGCAAAACGAAATCCGCCTGACGCAGGATCTCCAGCCGTTCGGCCGTGACCTCGCCGATGATGCGAATCGCGAGACCCGGCCCGGGAAACGGCTGACGCCACACCATCCGCTCGGGCAGCCCGAGCTCTTCCCCGACGACGCGCACCTCGTCCTTGAACAACTGTCGCAGCGGCTCGACGAGCTCGACGGCGATGTCGTCGGGCAGACCCCCGACGTTGTGGTGGCTCTTGATCTTGGATGCGTCGCGCGATCCCGACTCGATCACGTCCGAGTACAGCGTGCCCTGGACCAAGAACCGCACACCCCCGAGCTTGGCTGCTTCCTGCTCGAAGGTGCGAATGAATTCCCGGCCGACGATCTTGCGCTTCTCCTCGGGCTCGGTGACCCCAGCCAGCGCTGCCACGAAGTGGTCCTGCGCCTTGACGTGGATCAGCGGGACATGGAAGTAGGTCCCGAAGGCCTCTTCCACCTGCTCGCCCTCGTTCATCCGCAACATGCCGTGATCGACGAAGATGCAGGTCAGGCGATCACCGACGGCGCGATGCACCAAAAGGGCGGCCACCGCCGAATCAACCCCGCCCGAGAGCGCGCAGATCACACGTGCGTCCCCGACTTGAGCGCGGATGCGCGCGACCTGATCCTCGATGACCTGTACGGGCGTCCACGTCGGTGCGCAACGGCAGATCTCGAATAAGAATGCCTTGAGCAGATCCGTTCCGAAGGGCGTGTGCACGACCTCTGGATGGAACTGCACGCCGTACAGGCCGCGGGCGGGGTCCTCCATCGCCGCCACGGGGCTGGCGGAGGTACGTGCCGTCGCCACAAAGCCGTCCGGGGCCTTGACGACCGCGTCGCGGTGGCTCATCCAGCACTGCTCCATCGGGACGTCGCGCAAGAGCCCGTCACGGCTGGTGACCTCCAGCGGAGTCTTCCCGAACTCTGCGGTGCCTGTGCGAGCGACCTCGCCGCCAAGCACCTGGGCCATGCCCTGCATGCCGTAACAGATCCCGAGCACGGGGACGCCAAGGGCGAGCAGCTCGGGGTTCAGTTCCGGCGCACCCGGCTCGTAGACCGAGGCGGGACCACCCGAGAGCACCAGTCCCTTGGGGTGCAGCGCGGCAATCTGATCTGGAGGCGCGTCGTGCGGAACGACCGCTGAAAACACACGACACTCGCGAATCCGGCGAGCGATGAGCTGAGCGTACTGGGCGCCGAAGTCGACGACCAGGACGCCACCGGGCACGACGCGGGCAAGTTCAGGATCCAGAGCGGGTCCGCTCGAGGCCACCTATCCCATCCCCACAGACTGCGCCTGCTGCAACCTCTTGCCCTCGCTGCGCAGCGCTGGGGCGACCATCACCTCGCACTTCTGGAAGCTCTGGATCGAGTCGTATCCACAGGTCGCCATGGCGGTCCGCAGGCCGCCGCTCAAGTTGAGCGAGCCATCGTTCTCGTGGGCCGGTCCCACGAGGATTTCCTCAAGGGTCCCGATCGTGCTCGTCTTGACGCGCGTGCCACGTGGCAGGGTCGGGTGGAACGTCGCCATCCCCCAGTGGTAGCCGCGCCCGGGGGCCTCAGCGGCCTTGGCAAGGGGCGAGCCGATCATGCAGGCGTCGGCGCCGCACGCGATCGCCTTGGCCAAATCGCCGCCGAAGCTCATCCCACCGTCGGCGATCACACTGACGTACTCGCCGGTCTCCAGCAGGTGCTGCATCCGCGCGCCTGCCGCGTCGGCGATGGCCGTCGCCTGCGGAACGCCCACCCCAATGACTTGGCGGGTCGTACACGCCGCACCCGGACCAACTCCCACCAGCACGCCCACCGCGCCGGTGCGCATCAGGTGCAATGCGGCCTGGAACGACGCACAACCGCCCACGATCACGGGAATCGGCAGATCGGAGATGAACTGCTTGATATCAAGAGGTTCGGCCACGGTGGAGACATGCTCCGCGCTGACGACGGTGCCCTGAATCACCAAGATGTCCAGACCGGCGTCGAGCGCCGGTCCGATGTACTTACGCACGCGCTGGGGCGTCAGCGATCCGGCCACCAGCACGCCCGTGGCCTTGAGCTCCCGAATCCGCGCGGCGACCAACTCCGGCTTGATCGGCTCCTGATAGACCTTCTGCAGCCCACGGGTTGCCTCGGCCGGGGGCATCTGGGCGATCCGCTCCAACTGGGCGTCGGCGTCCTCGTAGCGCACCTGAATGCCCTCGAGGTTCAACACGCCAAGGCCACCGAGCTTGCCGAGGATTGTGGCGGTGTTGATATTGACCACGCCGTCCATCGCCGACGCGAGCAGCGGCAGGTCAAATGCATGCCCACCGATCCGCCACGTCAGGTTGACGTCTTCGGGATCACGCGTCCGCCGACTCGGAACGATTGCGATCTCATCCAACCCATAGGCCCGACGACCCTTCTTGCCTCGTCCGATCTCCATCTCCACGCGTGCGCTCCTTTTGTCCCCTGACCGACCACCACGACGAGCATCGATCGGTCACCCAAAACGCTGACGACCCAGGTCGGCAAACGCCAGATCTGGGTCGTCAGTGGTCGCTGCCAGGCGCCCGTTCCGGACATGATCGATGATGGACTGAGGCTACCGCACCGGCAGGGGCGCCGCCGTCCATTCGGCCATGTCAATCTGCGGTACTTGCCGGCTCGTCGACCCGCCAGACCTGCACCTGGCGCCGCAGCGCATCGACGTCCGCGCGATCGAACACCCCGGCACCCGCACTCAACGTGTTCGCGGCACCGCAGGCGACCGCCAGTGCCAGCCGGGCTTCCGGCGCGTCCCCCGAGCCCAAGCCCGCGAGGTATCCCGCGATCAGAGCATCCCCGGAACCCACGGTGCTTGCGGCCTCACGTTCGGCAAGGTAGGCACGAAATGTGGAGGTCCCCTTTACCGACGGCTCGCGCAACCGCGCGATGCATCCGTCGGCCTGGTGCACGATCGCCGAGTGCGCGCCGAGCCCGGTAATCGTCTCGGCGGCCCCGGCCAGATCGCTGTCGTCGTTGAGCTCGTAGCCGGCGATCTCCTCGGCTTCTCGTGCGTT
>JADGPH010000192.1 GCA_017882555.1 Thermoleophilia bacterium | reverse complement strand
GGCGCCAATTCTGCAGTCGATTTGGGATCGCTATCGCGCCCGAGGGGTCTACGTTCTCGGAGTTGACGTCAAAGATCTCACCGGCGATGCGCTGAACTTCCATCAGAGCTACGGGTTGACCTATCCGTCGGTGCGTGATGGGGAAGGCAGCATCGAGGGCCCGTACGGGGTGACCGGGGTGCCGGAGAGCTTCATCATCGATCGCAATGGACGGATTGCAGCGGCCTTGCGTGGCCCGCTGTCGTCCTCCGGATCTTCGGGGAACGTGGCCAGCTTTCTCGTGGTCCTCGATAGCGTGATTGCCGAGCCGGCGAGCACGGGATGATCCGCCGCATCGCCGCGTCGGTGTGTGCGCTGGTGGTGGCGCTCACCCTGGCGGTACCCGCCGCCGCGAGCGTCAACATTCTCGCGTTGGAGCAGCAGCTCAAGTGTCCAACCTGCAACACGCCGCTCAACGTCTCAAATGCACCCTCGGCGCTTCGGATCAAGGCGTACATCGAGCAAAAAGCCGCCGATGGGTGGACCGCCAGTCAGATCGAGCAATCACTGGTCCAGCAGTTTGGTCGGGACATCCTCGCGACGCCGCCCAAGTCGGGGTTTGATCTGATCGTGTGGGTGGTGCCCGCGGTGTTGATCATTGCGGGCCTGGGAGCGATTCCGTTCATCACCCGGGGCTGGGCGCGACGGTCACGACGCGCCTCACCGACCGTGATTGGCGCGAGCCCTGACGAGATCGCGCGCCTCGAGCAAGAACTGCGTCGCCGAGGAGATTAGGCGTGTGTCACCCTGGCGGGGCTCGCACGTGTCTCGTGGCGGGGAATACACTCCCGACAACGTTGCCGATGGCCGAGAGGGGACCGTATGCCGCAGCACCGCTTTCTGCTGACTGAAGACCGGATTCCGCAGCGCTGGTACAACATCGCTGCCGATCTCCCGGTACCGATGCCGCCGCCGCTGGCGCCGGACGGGAGTCCGTTGCTGCCGGAGATGATGACCCCCATCTTTCCGATGGAACTCATCATGCAAGAGGTCAGTCAAGAGCGCTGGATCACGATTCCCGACCCGGTTCGTGAGGTCTACGCCCTCTGGCGCCCGACCCCACTGCATCGCGCCGTGAACTTCGAGCGCGCGCTCGGGACCAACTGCCGCATCTTCTACAAGTATGAGGGCGTGAGTCCCGCGGGTTCACACAAGCCGAATACCTCGGTGCCGCAGGCCTATTACAACGCCCAAGCCGGTGTCCGTCGCATTGCCACCGAAACCGGTGCCGGTCAATGGGGCTCGGCGCTCTCGTTGGCGTGTCAGCTGTTCGGCCTTGAGTGCAAGGTGTACATGGTGCGGGTCAGCTACGACGCCAAGCCCTACCGTCGCATGATGATCGAGACATGGGGCGGCGAGTGCGTGGCCAGTCCGTCCGCGGAGACAAATGCCGGACGGGCGATTCTGGCTGAGCATCCGGACTCCACCGGCAGCCTCGGGATGGCGATCTCCGAGGCGGTCGAGGACGCCGCGACGCGCGACGACACGAACTACGCGCTTGGGAGCGTGCTGAACCACGTCCTGTTGCATCAAACCGTGGTGGGGCAGGAGGCGATCGAACAAATGCAGATGGCGGGAGCCCAACCCGACGTCGTCGTCGGCTGCGTCGGCGGCGGCTCAAACTTTGCCGGGCTTGCCTTCCCGTTCCTCGCCCAGAAGTTCGCCGGCGCCGAGATCAAGATCGTCGCTGCGGAGCCCGCGAGTTGTCCGAGCCTCACGCGGGGTGTCTATGGCTACGACTTCGGCGACACCGCGGGGATGACCCCGCTGTTGCCAATGCACTCGCTCGGACACTCGTTCGTCCCCCCGTCGATTCACTCGGGTGGTCTGCGCTACCACGGCATGGCACCCCTGGTGTCGCACTTGGTCCATACGGGCATGGTGGAAGCGCGGGCATATCAGCAACGGGACTGCTTCGCACAGGCGGTGCTGTTCGGCCGCGCCGAGGGCATCATCCCGGCCCCGGAGGCCTCGCATGCCATTCGCGGGGTCGTCGACGAGGTCGAGCGCGCCCGTGAGGAGGGTGTGTCCAAGACAATCCTGTTCAACCTGTGCGGCCACGGGAACTTCGACATGGCGGCATACCAAACGTACCTGTCCGGCGAGATGGTCGACTCCGAGTTCTCGCAGGTCGAGTTGGATCGGGCGACCGCAGAACTTGCCCAGATGCCCGCGTTGCCTGCGTGAGCCGGCGTTCCGGAGGTGCCCCGATCGGGCGCCTCCGGTGCAGGACTCTTGAGTTGGTCCCGGCCCATGCCGATGGGTACACGCAACCACGAACGCCAAGGAGGTCGTGTGACCATTGGGGCGCGGCAGCACGACGATGATGTGGCGACGACTCGCCTTTCTGCGGCGGTCGAGGTCATTGCGACTGAGCGCAATCCCACACGGCTCTGTGAGGTCGCGCTCGCGGCGGCGCTCCAGATGTCCGGTGCCGATGGTGGCGAGGTCATCGTGCTCGACGACGCCGGTGGTCCCGTGACCTGTGCGGTGGTCGGTGAGCTACCGGCCGACGGACCGCGACAGGTCGTCGGTTTGATCGCGGCTGGGGTGCGGATGGGCGCGCTCCGATTGTGGGGGGACGATGTTGCCGGCGAGCCGGAACCGGTACTCAATATTCTGGCGGCCCAAGTCGCGCAGGCGCTCGCGTCGGAGCGGCTGGGACGTCGTGCGGTGGCCCAACGCGGACGTGCTCGACGCCTTGCTCGTGCGGTGCGCGCCGTGCGCGATCTGGACGTCGCCGATCGGGGCCTGGCACGGCTTGTCGATGAGAGCTGCACCCTCGTCGGTGGGGTCGGAGCGATTCTCGTCTCAGGAGCTTCGGACGAGGGGCGCGTGCTTGCGGGCACGGGGCTTGACCCGCTGGCCGAGCAGACCCTCGCCGGTCTGGTTGCCTGTGAGTTGCACCGTTTGTGTGTGCAGGGGCGTCCGTGGGCAGGCGCACTGCCCGCCGAATCTCCGCTGCGTGAGTTGGGAGTTGTCGGGATCGGGTTGGTGGCGATGCGATTCGACGACGGCCAGACCAATACCCTGGCCGTGGTGACCAAGCACGTCGGGGGCATGGACGCCGAGGATCTCGAGGCACTGCAGAGTCTGGCGGATCACGCGATGGCCACCCTCGGGGCGGTGGCGATGCGCGGGCGGATCGCCGCATTGGCCACGGTGGACCCGGTGACGCGGTTCTTCAACGATCGCTATTTCGCGACCCGGCTGGAGCAGGAAACACATCGCGCGATTCGTGGCCGCGAGGCGTTGTCGGTGGTCGTGTTGGGTGTCGACGGATTGGCCCAGCTGCGACGCGACGCGGGCAACGAGACCGGAAACCAGTTCTTGGCGAATCTTGTCGAGCACATCGTGCCGGGCCTGCGGGCCACCGATGTGGGGTGCCGGATCGCCGATGACGAACTCGCGATCATTCTGCCGGCCTCTGGAGGGCTTGACGCCTTTCGGATCGCCGAGCGCGTACGCGCGGAATGCGTGGCGGGGGGGCTTACTCCGGTGGGCGTCGGGCTATCGGTTGGGGTCGCGAGCTTCCCGGACCAAGCTGGCAATGCCGATCAGCTGGCCCAGTTTGCACGGGCGGCACTGACCCTTGCCCGGCGTCACGGCGGTGATCGAACATTCTTGTTCGATCGGGAGGTCGCCGCGATGATCGACGACCAGGACCTTCGGGACCAGCAGACCACCCAGTCGCTGCTGACCACGATTGGCGGAGTGGCGGTCGCGGTCGATGATCGGCATCCGACGACTCGGGGACATTCCGGGAACGTCGCACACCTCAGCGCGATGCTTGCCCAGGAGCTGGGGTTCTCGGTCGATCGGATCGAAGAGGTGCGCTTGGCGGCGGTGTTGCATGATGTCGGCAAGATCGGTGTCAGCGACGAGCTGATCAGCCGACCCGGCCCCCTCGAGCCAGATGAGTGGGAGGAGATGCGCCAGCATCCCGAGATGGGATACCGGATGCTCTCGGGGGCCGCGCTCGGGGATGTCCGGACGTTCGTGCGTTTCCATCACGAGCGATTTGACGGCACGGGGTATCCCACCGGCCTCGCCGGTGAGGATATCCCGATTGAGAGCCGCATCATCGGGGTCGCAAACGCCCTGGACTGCATGATCAACGATCGCCCATATCGGTTGGCAATACCGTTTCGGGATGCCGTGCGCGAGATCCGCGACGCGGCAGGGACACAGTTCTGTCCTGCGGTGGTGCACGCACTGCTGCGGATCGTCGATCGCGATGGGCCGGAATCGATGGTTGGCGAGGGGTTGAACCCGCCCGACTGATCGGTCGCCCCAACTCGGGTGCGCGCTAAGCTCGCTGGTGATGGGCGGTCACGAGACATCCGACGAGGTCACAGGGGTGTGGCTGCGCACGGCCACTACCGGCGTCGCGCACATGGTGATCTGGGGGATCTCTGTGGCGTCGTGGGTGGGACTCGGTACCACGCTGCCGGGCACGGTCTGGGCTGCCGGTTGTGCGCTTGCCTGTGTGGTCGCGCTTGTCGTCGTGGGATGGCGCTGGGTGAGCACCCGGCAACTGGATCTCGGCATGCCCGCGGGAGGTGGCGCTGCGCGAGGATTCCGCGGCAGTCTCCTCGCGAGCTGGCCCCTGCTTGTTGGGGCGCTCGGGCTCGGCGCGCTCATGAGTTGGTTGGCGGCGCGGCTTCCGATCCGGGGCGTTGACGTGGTGTGTTTTGCGATCGCGGTTGGCGTGTGCGCCGGCGGGCTCTGTGCGGATCGCATCGATCGCCGGCGGGGCGTGGTGGTGGTCCGCCGCGAGGGTGGTGCCCGCGGTTGCCGGCTGATGGTGCTGGCACGGGTGGGTGCGACGAGCTGATGCCGGTGTTCGTCGGCACCGCGTCGTGGACCGACCCAGAGTTCATCAAGGCCGGCTGGTATCCGGCGGAGGTCAAAAATGATGCGGCGGCGCGCTTGCGCTACTACGCCGATCGATTTGCGATGGTCGAGGTCAACGCCACGTTCTACGCACTGCCGTCCATCAACACGGTGGCCAACTGGACCGAGCGCACCCCCGACGCGTTCCGGTTTGTCGTCAAGGCCCATCAAGTGATCTCAGGGCATCACAGCGATCCCGCACGCCTGCCGCGCCCGTTGCGCGAGCTGCCCTTTG
>JADGPH010000191.1 GCA_017882555.1 Thermoleophilia bacterium | reverse complement strand
GACGACCGGGCCGTTGAAGTCCTCCAGCCACTCGCACGCGTAGCACTCCTCCGACCACTCGCCCATGCGGGGCACGTCAGAGATGGCGGCATACACCGCGTCGGGCGACGCAGCGATATCACGGATGATCTCGAGCCTCTCAACCACGCACCCAAGTCCACCACAACGACCAACCGTCATCACGCATCGCGCACCGGCACAGGTTGAAGCGCGGTAGTAGGGGCGTGTTACGCCATCCAGCCGGAACCGCACAGAACGACGCCACAGGGCGCCCCATAACGTGCATCCGGAACGACGCGCCCCGGGTGCCCCCGAACGCCGGCTCGGGGACCATTATTCGGAACGCCGAGAACCGGCGCGCTTGCTCTCGCGAACGTGCACAAGATGCCCGGGCAACCACTGTTATGCGAGCGCGAGATGCGAAAATCGGAAGTTCGCCAGGGCTGCGCCATCCGATCGCGCAATCGGCGCGCCGGGCGTCGATCGGGCAGTCATGTACGTGTGAGTTGTCGCATTGGGTAATCGTGTTCGCGGCCGCGAGCGTCCCGGATCGGCTGTGCCCTCAACTGATCAACGCAACACCAGCCTGATTGGCGAGCATTTGGTGTCGTCGATCGGAGGTGTTGGGGTGGCTCGGCCCCGCGGCGGGCCGAATCGAGCGTGTCGCGATTGTCTTGGGCGGAACTGCGGATCATGCTGAACGATTGGTCGGGACCAGTTGCTCGAGTTCGTGGCCCAGGGGAACACCGATGGCCGCACCGATCGTGGCGGGCATCAGCGCGAGGGAACCGAACAGTGCGGCCCCGGCGATGAAGGTTGGGTGTGTGGGGTGAAGGGCACCTCCGCCGAGGGCGATGCCCGCGAGGAGGCCGATGCCGAGCGAGAGGGGAATGGCGAGCAGTGCCCACCAGGATCGGAAGATTGCGGCGCCGACAATACCGACGAGGAACGGCAGCCACGCGAGCAGAAGGATGGACAGGTCGACGTAGGCGCAAACGAGGGCCACTACGAACGGGACGGCGACGCCGAGGAGGCGGAGCAGTTGGGGCCATCTTCTCCATCCGTCCCGAGGGGCGCGGTCGAGGAGAGCTTCGGTCATCTGGTGGCGAAGTGGGTCATGACGGCTCCCATCAGGATGAACGGCGTGATCGAGGAGCTGGCGCTGTTGACGGTCCCGGCCATGTACAGGTCGCGCTTGGCGGAGTAGTACAGGAACGAGCCGGTGGAGCCGGTAGCGCCCCAGTCCGGCGTGAAGCTGTTCAACACGCTGGTCGGGCCTGACATCTGTAGGTCCCACAGCCCGTACCCGTACTTCGTGCCCGGTATCGGAGGGGTCGGGCTGCCGTCGCGGGCGTGCCAGGTCTGCATCGTGCGCAGCGACGACGGGGAGATGATCCTGCCGTCGTTGAGTGCTTTCAGGAACGCGATCATGTCGGTCGGGGTGGCGACCAGCCCGCCGTCAGCCCAATAGTCCTTGGACCGCACCGTGGTGATGTCACGCTGATGATCGAACACGTGCGCCGGCGCCGCGAGGCCCGAAGGCGCGGGAGTTCCCGTCAACCACGTGTGTCGCAGCCCCAGGGGCGCGAGCACGTAACGCTGCAGGGCGTTGGCAAGCGATGTGTGGGTGACCCGCTCGATGATCTTGCCGAGCAGGTGGTAGTTGGTGTCCGAGTAGTACAGACCGTGGCCGGGGGGGAAGTGGGGCTTGAGAGCGGTCCGTGCCCGGTTGATCATCTCGTCGGGCGTCCACGTCTTCGCGGGGTCGGCGACGAACAGGTCGAACCCCGTCTTCCCGTCAGGGCCTTTCTCCTCGTAGTAATCGGGGATGCCAGACGTCATCGACATCAGCTGCCGAATCGTCACCGCACCGGAGTAGTCATGTCCGGCATACACGTCGACCCCTCTGACGAGTGTCGCCGGGAGGTACTTAGCGATGGGGTCATCGAGAGCCAGCAGCCTTCGCTGCGAGAGCAGCATGACCAGCGTCGCGATGTATACCTTGGTGACACTCGCCATGTAGATCGGCGTGTCAGTGGCTATGGAAGTGTGCCTCTGTGGGTCGGCAACCCCCGCGCCGCCAGCCCACGAGTACGAGCCGTCGCCTCTCGCCACCGCCAACTCGACACTCCGGACCGACCCGTCCTTGCCCACGAGGTCCGAAACCAGACACTGCAGCTGATCGCCCACCGCACGGGACGAGGTGCTCGCGCAATGCACCGCCGTACGGATGATGCGGAGATACGACGTCGAAACGAACAAGTTCATCACCGCAGCGAGAATCACGACGAGCACCGCCAACGTCACCAGACGACGGTGCCGTCTCCACCAGCTCAAGCCAGCACGTCTGTTCTCGCTCCGCGGCATCGAAAGCATTTTGCCCGAAGCTGAGCGCCCGCACCCGATGCGGCGGTCGAGCGCTTGAACGGCTCGGGTGCGTGCCCATCAGCAGAGCCCACGTGGCGCGTCACGAGCCTTTTCGATGACAATCTCGCGGCAAAGTCGGCTGCACCCGCGCGTACCAACTCGATTTCGGCGGTGTCGCGCTGGCGAGTGCTCAGCCGCGCGCTCGTTCTGGGCGGTTAGCCGGTCAGCTGCAGCGCGGAAATGGCAGTTATGGCGTGCGATTCTGGAACGTTCGGCTGAGAGGTATGCAGACGAGCCCGAAGACGATGGTGTAACCGAGTATCCCGATGGTGCGCCATCCAAGGGCGTTGGCAAACGGGCCGATGAGCCCGACGAGGCAGAGCGAACCGCTAGCGATGAAGCCCTTGCGTACCAGCGCGTCGGACGGGCGAGTGAAGGCCGGGACCGCGAACAAGAGGGAGAGGCCGAAGAACACGTCCCACGCCACGATGTCGATCGCATAGAACGTCGACGGCCACTTGAAGTCGAAGATGTAGTTGTATCCGGGGAACGTCGCCGGGTTGATGTGGCGCGCCACGGTGAGTTCAACGAAATGGACGGTGAAGGTAAACGCCGCAGTGGCCACCATCCATCCGAGCGCGACCCGCGTGAACGGCTTGGCAGGCGCGGGCGCACACTCGTGGATAGCCATCATCAGCATGACGAGGATCGGGGCCATCACGAGGATGAGGACCTCGGCGATCGCGAGATACGGGTCCGGCAATGGATCACTCGTATTGCCCAGCGACGCGAAGCCAAGGATGAAGACCACGACGTAGGCGGCTTCGAGAACAACGATCGCGCGTGCCGACCAGGTGCCAATGACGCGGACTCGATCTCCGCCGAGCGACACCACTTCTGTGTCAGCCATCGCATCTCCGACTCACGCGCGCCAGGTTGCCCCATCTGGTGCTGTTAAGCGAGTGCCGAAAGGTACGAGAAACCGAGGTTCGCTAGGGCTGCGCCAACCGACCGCTGACGGGCACGCTGTGCGCTAGATCGGCAGTCATGGACTTGTGCAGGACCCCGTCGCGTCGCTGGTATTCGCGCTCGTCGAGCGTCCCATACCGGCACTTCGGTGACGCTCTACGGGTCCGCCACGTGGCCAGAATTCACCCCGGTTCAGACTGCAAGACCGGTCACCGTTCCCGTGCGGTGAGGTCAGACCACCGGCAACGGGTTTCGGCCGACCGCAGCGAGCAGCCG
>JADGPH010000190.1 GCA_017882555.1 Thermoleophilia bacterium | reverse complement strand
GAGGGCGACCTGTGCCTGGGTCGCCGCGCTGCGCGTGGCGACGCGGATCGCCACGACCAGATAGATGCGCCGGGTGCGCGTCCGACGGGTGATCAGTTGTTCTCCAGGGGCGATGTGGGCGATCTGCTTGTACATCCGACGCGCAAGCGCGGCGTTTGATGTGTCACCAACCACGACCAGATAGCTGCCCGGCGGTGTGTGCCTGCCCGTCGTGGCCACCGGCGGAGACGGGGAACCACCGATTGGCGGCTCTTTCGGCATCGGCTGGTTGCTCTGTCCCACCCAGAACCACGTGCTCCAAAGTCCGAGATACGCCTCGATGTCGGAGCCAGTCATCTGCACGGTGGCCCCGGATGCCAGCGTGACCCGCGCGAGCATCACGCGCGGCGAGACGCCACGCTTGAGCACATCGATTCGGGCCACCGTACCACCGGTGCCCAACAGATTGCCGAGCTGTGCTCCGGTGAACTGGGGCGGGTTGCGCCACAGGTGCGACGGCGCGATCGCGTCAAACGGGTCCGGCACCCCCACCAGGTACGGGACCGCCGTCCCACCCCACACGTTCTGCACGCTCTCGGTATAGCCACCGTCGCTGGCGGCAAAGAACGCCTGAACCACCTGGCCGTGATAGGTCACCGCTTGGTTGACCGTTGCACCGATCGCCGCGTTTGAACTGGCGGCTTCCGCATGCACGCCCCCGTACACCTGGCTACGCGTGTCCGGATACACGTCAAACGGCGCGCTGAGGTTGATCGACCGAAGCGCGTAACTGCGCGCGGCGATTGCCTGCGCCTGCAGCGCTGCCGGCGCCCAGCTCGACGGCATCTCGGATGGAACGACCCCCCGTAAATATGACTCCATCGGAACGACGTTGACCGCGTTGATCGTGCCCCCGCTCGCGGTCACGGTCAGTGACCCGCGATACGGCTTGCCATTGAACTCCACCAGCCCGGATCCCACCGGCACAACGCGAACACCGTTGGTGGCACGGTCAATCACGGTCCCGCCCGAGTTGATCACGACGAGGGCGGCGCCGCTCGGCCGGACGACGTAGCCCGCGCCGGAGCCCAGGGCCGTGCGGACCCCCGTCGCGGCGTCGACGAGTTGGCCGGCGCCCTGAACGCCGATCCCGAACTGCGCGGCGTACCCCGCCAACGAGACGCGAACGTTGGTGGTCGGGACCGTCGTGATCGAGCTTCCTCGGTAGTACCAGGTCAGGATTCGGCTGGCACTCCACCCTTGCTGGGCGGCACCTTCGGCGCCCCACTGCGACATCCCGATCCCGTGGCCGTTGCCACGTCCATAGAAGGTGAACGTAATCGGTTGGGCGGCGGCCGATCCCACACCAATCCCCGCGATGCACGCGCCGATCAAGAGCGATCCCACCGCCCACCGCATCCGGCGCGCCACGGCAATCGGCGAGCCGCCCGAGGACACGTGAACGGCACGTCGTTCTTGGTGCTGCGGGGTACCGTCGGCCATGCGCCTTGCGTCCTTTGTGCGGCGACTGTTCGCGAGGCACGCGGTCGGTACTCAGCGATCGCTGTACTGGAGCCTGCGCGTAGGCGGTTCCGCACGTGGCGAAGCCGTCACTTGGCTTGTCGGCGCAATCGCGGCCAGACTTAAGCGCCGAATCGACCGAGCGCCAGGTATGGCCGCATGGCCGGATCCCAACAGGGCAACCGCGGCTGACGCGGGTCAGGCGACCACCGACGGGCCGGGCGGTAGCACCTGCGTCAACGCGTCGATCAGCACGTCAGGGTCCGATGCGCGCACAAATGCATCCCGTCGGGCGGCATCGAGAAAGCCCTCCTGGATGCAATGTTCAAGCACATCAACGAAGGGCTGCCAGAAACCGTTGACGTCGAACAGGCCACACGGGATCCGGTGCAGTCCAAGCTGGGTCCACGTCAAAGCCTCAACGAGTTCGTCGAGCGTCCCGATCCCCCCCGGCAGGGCAATCACTCCGTCGGCGAGATCAAGCATGGTGGCCTTGCGCTCATGCATCGAACGGCTGACGCGTAGGTGCGTCAGCCCCCGATGAATGGACCTACGTCCGCCCATGAACTCTGGGATGACGCCGACCACTTCACCTCCCGCGGCAAGAGCCGCATCGGCGAGCGCGCCCATCAGCCCTGTCGAGCCTCCGCCGTACACCACGCCAATCCGGCGCCGGGCGAGTGTCCCCCCGAGGGCGGTCGCGGCCATTCGATAGGCGGGGTCCACGCCCTCCCGAGACCCGCAATAGACGACGACTCGGCGTAAGCAATCCACGGGCCGAACCCTAATGCGTCCCACACCCTGTGTGGGTCGGTGATGACGCGATACAGCGGATGCCCCACCCGGGACTCGCGCTACCCTGCAGGCGATGCACCCCGCCCTCCCCGATGCCACACCACCGCCCCGCGAGTACCGCGCAATCGGCGGCGGATGCGCCGACGCGCAGATCATCACGTCGCCGGGTCGCGAACCACTGCCGCGGGTCCGTGTGAGCTGCGTCTGCCTCGGCAACATCTGCCGCTCGCCGATGGCCGCCGCCCTCTTGCGGGATCGCGCCAAGTCGCTCGGGGTCTCCATGGACGTCTCGAGCGCTGGGACCAGCGATTGGCATCCCGGACGACCGGCACATCCCCACGCCGTGGCTGAGCTCTTTGCGCACGGCATCCACCTCAACCATGCGGCCCGTACCTTTCGGGCGACCGATTTCGCCGACCTGGATCTCGTGCTCGCGATGGATACGCAGAATGTCGAGCATCTCCACACCCTCGCGCCCACGCGCGGCGACATCGCGAAGATCTATCTGATTCGCGACTTTGACCGCGCACGCCCCGACAACCGTGAGGTCCCCGACCCGTACTACGGTGGCGCGGCGGATTATCGGCGTGTGTTCAGGATGCTCAACGCCGCGTGCCTCGGGCTGCTGGCGCGCATCCGTCGCGACGGTCCGCCCCCGTGGCCTGAGAGGTGAGTGGCGCGGCTGCCCAGTGGCAACGAATATCTGCGGGCCGCGGGGTCGGCGGGCCGCTGGCGCAGGTGCTTCGGTGACCGGTCTGCCCTACGACGACGCGCCCGAATCCGATGCGTGGAGCATCGATCCGGATCTGCCGGATGACGAGGTCGGCGTGGCGATCATGGGGTTCCTCATGTTGGTGCGTCTGGGCCCGGAAGACGCCGGGCTCGCTCGCCTCGGGGTCGAAGCGATCGTGCGCGCACTCGGCGATGCGTCGGGTCCCGATACGCCGACGCCGGGCATGATGGGGATCCCCGCGCTGATCGAGGACGGGCTCGCACGGGCGGCACTCGCCGATGCATCCCCATCGGCTCGCGAGGTGCTCGGAGACCTGGAACGGGCACTCGTCGGCCTCGGCCCGAGCGCCGCAGCGGCCGCGGCCGCACGGATTCGCACCGCAATCCGCTTGGCCAACGACCGACTCGCCGGCGGCGCACCGCCAGACGACCCGAACCGATCACCTCGACCACACCCACCAGAATGACCGCTCCACGGTCCATAATGTGGCTTGCTGACTCCCGGCTACGAATGGACGCCTGCTGAGTCCCATGCAATTCACCCTCATCCGCCACGGCCAGACTTCGTACAACGCGGTACACCGGCTCAATGGCGACCCGGAGATCCCGGTGCATCTCGATGAGGTCGGGCGGGCACAATGCACCCGGCGCGCCGCGACGCTGCGCAATCGACACTTTGATATCGCCGTCCACACATCTTTTGTGCGTACGCAAGAATCACTCGACATCCTGCTGGACGGCCGGAACATCCCGCGGGTGTCGATCCCCGAACTCGGCGACGTCCGGCTTGGGGTGTTCGAGGGCAAGCCCGTCGGCGACTACCGTGCATGGCGAAACGGACGCCCACCGACCGATCGCCCCGAACGCGGCGAGAGCCGCATCGATGCACTGGCGCGCTACGTGATCGGCGCGGAGCGCCTGCTGGCCCTCGAGGGGGCTTCGGTCGTCGCCGTGCTCCACGACGTGCCGATCCGGTTCATCGCCAACGCCGCCAACGGCGACGACCCGATCGACGGGCCCATCACCCACATCGGCAACATGCACATCGCCGAGTGCGATCGCGATGGTCTGATCGTGGCGATCGGCGTCATGCGGGACCGCCTCGTGCTCGCCGGGGTTCCCGCGTAAGTCGCGTCGCGGTTCGATCGCCGCAACCGGGCGCGCGTTGAGTGTGCCTAGGATCTCGCCAGGTGGCGATCGAACCATTCCAGCGCGCGCGACCATGCCGCCACCGCAGATGCTCGGTGGTACGCGGCGGGCCGTTCGTCGCAGTTGAAGCCGTGGCCGGCCCCGGGGTATCGAATGATCTGCGTATCGGCACCCACGGACGCCAACGCTTCGCGCAACTGCTCAACCTGCTCGACCGGGATGCCCTGGTCCTCGTCTCCGTACTGCCCCAGCCACGGCACCGTGACCGACGGGGCCATCTCCAATAGCGACGGCATCCCCATCCGACCCGCGGCGATCCCTCCACCATAGAATCCCACGCTCGCGCCAATTGGGCATCGGGTCGCCGCGAAGAAGCTCACGGATCCGCCCATGCAAAACCCGATCAGACCGATCTGCCGGGCGGTGATGCCGTAGTCCGCAAACGCCGCGATCGTGGCGTCGAGATCCACGCTCAGCCCCGCGGCGGTCAACACCCCCAGGTGCTGCGTGGCGGCAGGAATGTCACCGTAGTCCAGGATCGGCGAGCCGGAGCGGTGAAACAGCGCTGGCGCGAGGGCCACGTACCCTTCGGCCGCCAGGCGATCGGCGATCGACTGAATGTGGTGATTCACCCCGAACGCCTCTTGGATCACGATCACACCGGCCCCGCGTGGCTGCGCAGGTTCGGCAACATAGACGTCCATCACGCCGTCAGGCGTCGTCAGCGTTCGCGTCGGCACCATGCCCCCTTGTCGCGCGTGCATCCCGGGTCGCGACGGTGGCGCCCCGGGCACCGGCGGCGCGGATCCTCACCGCACCACGATGATCAACGATCGGCCACGCACCGCTCCCAAGGTGGCCGTGACGTGGACCGAGCCGACACGCACCCCCCGCACGCTCGGGGCATGGCGATGCACGGATGAAATGTGGACGCGCCCTCCGGCCGATAGCCCCCACCGCGGCGCCACCGAGACCATGTTTCCGAAGCGATCCCGTGTGAATGCCGTCAACATGAAGGACTTCCCCAAGGCCAGCCGCAGCGCAGACGGGGTGATCAGCAACCGCACCGGTGCCGCCGCCCGGACCGACTCGCCCCGCGTGATCACTGTGGATCCGTACGTGGCGGTCAGCATCGCGACACCCGCGGTGGTCTCACGAGAATAGAACGGTGTGCTGTAGATGGCCCCTGGGGCAATCTGCACCTTCAGGGAACGCGTCCACGGACCGGTGGGGCTCGTCGAGACCACACCGTGCCGCGAGCTCGAACGCACCGTCATCACCACAGGATTCACTCCGGCCGGAGTCCAGAGCCGAACGTTAAGCGGCCCCGATGAGGTGCCCGCAACCACATGGCCGACGCCGCTGATCGTGCCGAGTCCCCCACCGACCGGGGGCACGATAACGATCGTCCGACGGGCGACGAGCGATCCGTGTGTGGCGGTCACCGTCACCGGTTCCGCGGCAACCCCGCGCAGGGTCACCGCGGCCGCCGGCCCGTGGGAGATCGTCGCGGCCAGGGACGGCGTGACGCTCCATATCGTGGTCGGCGCGGGACCGATCGCGTTGCCCCAGGCGTCGGATCCCATCGCGGTCAGCGTGCGCGATGCGCCGACCGCAAGCGTCAGAGTGCTCGGCGCGATCGACAACGTGCGTACCGGACCCGGCGCGACGGTTGCGGTGTTCGCGATCCGTCCGAGCGCTCCCAGTGCGGTGATTCCCTGAGAGCCGGCGTGGGTGTCCCAATAGGAGAAGGTGGCGGTGGACTGCGTCGCGGGAATCGTGAGCAGCACGTTCGAAGGGGATCCGGGACCCGCCGGGCCGTTCACCGAAAAGCGACCCGCCGATGAGCTGGAAGTCAATGTCAGCGTCACGCCACCGGTGGGCGCGGGGTGCAGCAGGTGGACGGTCAATCCCGAAACGGGCGTTCCCGCCACCGGGTTGAGTTGACCGGAGATGTATCCGACACACGGGGCGTCGGCGTCGAGGCGCGGAGTGTGTGGCCAGTACTGCACCATCGCCAGCCCGTTTTGCGTAAACCCTGAGTAGTTACAGAAACCCAGTCCCCCCGCAAGGGTCGTCGCGCCGGTCGCGAGCCAGCTCACGGTGCCCGCCGGAAAGATCGAGCCCGGAGTGAAGATGGTGTGCGAATCGTTCCGATTGGCATAGATCCCGACGCTCGTCGCATGCTGCGCATCGAGATATGCGATGGAGCCACTGATCGCTGCCGTGTTGAGAGTTGTTGACGACAGCCAGCGATTGGCAGACTCGACATCGAGCCACCACGCGAAGGGCGGCGTCGGTGTAGATGCGCTGCTCGGGAGCGTCTTCAGAGCGTTGGTCACCCGGACGTAGGCATCGGCGGCCGCATTCCATCCGTAGTCGAATGCACACGCTGGGGTCGCGGTCGTGCCGTTGGGCTTCGTGAGCACGCACTTCTTGGGACTGGCCTGTGCGATCGTCGGCCATCTCGTGGGCAGCTGGGTCACCTTGCCCGTCGCGCTGACGCGCACTGCAGGACCCGGATCGTCGATGTTGATATAGAGCTGCGATGCGGTTCCGGCCCATTGCAGCTCCGCCGCCAGGCAGGAATTGCTCGAGAACGGATAGCCGTTGTTGACGCCGACAATGCCAATCGTGGGCGCACCCGGCAGAGACTCGATCCCGGTGCCGGAGCATTGCGGCCACGACACATCCCAGCTGCCGCCGGATGTGGCCGCCGTCGCGAAGGAGGTGAGGCTCACTGCGACCGCGATCACAACGGCGATTGCAAGCGCGACCCGTCCCTGGGTCCGGGTGAACTGGCGTCGCACCTGCTGGCACACCTCGCGAATCACTCACACAACCGTAACAGCCGCACTTCAAATCGAGGCATCGCCCGTTCCGAGATAACACGGCCGCGTCCGAGCTGGGCAAAATGTTCCCGTCGGGCCCTCCGGATGCCGATAGGCACCTCGCCAATGGGCACGGAATCACACGACTGTTACGCACACCGCAGCGCGATCCGCTTTACTTCGGTGCCGATGCGTCGAAAAGTTGCTCTTCTGGTCGCTTCAGCCGCCCTGTGCGGCGCGAGCGGAGCGACCGCACTCGCCACCTCCTCCCCCGCCTCCCCACCCGCGTCGACACTCGTCAGCGCGAACGGAGCGTTGACGTGCATGGTCCCAACCGACGCCACCACGCTTGGCGCGATGCTGGCGGCCGCCGGGAGCCCCCTGGCCGACCAAAGTGCCACCTTCGTCTCCGCCGGCGTGAACGCCGGAATCGACCCCCGCTTTCTGGTCGCCATCGCCGCCCAAGAGACGATGCTCGAGACCTACGGACCCGCGCAACCGATCCACAATCCGTTCGGACTCGGCCCCGGCCGTGTGTTTCCCTCGGACGCGGCGGCAATCTCCGCCGCTGCACAGACGCTGGCGACCGCCTACCTTGGGCAGGGCCTCACGACGATCTCCCAGATCGCGGCGAAGTGGGCGCCGCCCGGCGCGAACAACGACCCCGCGGGACTCAACCTGGCCTGGCCCTCGGACGTCAGCCGGTACTACCAGACCCTCGGCGGCGACCCGGCGTTGCCCGTCGCGTTGAACGGCCAAACCGGCGACTGTTCCGGAGCGGCAACACGGACCGCGTCCCAACTGATCACCGTCAATCCCCTCGGTGCTGTGGCCGCGACGTTCATTCAGGGTCCGGCGCAGTCGGGGGGCACGCACGATCCGCAGTTCAACCTGGCCAATGGCTCGTACAACTGGCAAAGCATCTCGGCTGTCGACCTCGGCGTGCCGATCGGAACCCCTGTATATGCGGCCTTTACGGGGACCATCGTCACCGTGCACTCCGGCCAGACCGGCCGTTTCGCCGGTATCTCGGTCGGCCTTGACTCCGGCCAAGGCCTCGCGGCGTACTTCGCCCATCTGAGCGCCGTGAGTGTCACCCCAGGCCAATCCGTCGTCGCCGGCCAACCGATCGGCGCCACCGGCGCAGCCAACGGGGTCGATCACCTGCACTTCGCCCTCGGGCGCAGTTACGCTGATGGCAGCCCGTCGAACGGACTGAATCCCGTTGCGTTCCTCGCTCGCGCCGAGTCAACG
>JADGPH010000029.1 GCA_017882555.1 Thermoleophilia bacterium | reverse complement strand
GCGCGAGCAGCGCAACGTGCTGCTGCGTTCCCGGGACACGTACGACTACTCGTTCACCGAGTGGATCTACGGCCCCACCGCGCTGACGCCCGAACAGGAGCCCCCGATCTACGCCACCATCCCCCTGAACTCGGTGCACATCGACGGGTGACGCCGCGCGGAGGCGTCGCGTTGCCGACTTCCCACACCGTTGTGTCCACGGCATCGCCGAATGCTGGGACCTCCATTGCTCCTGCGCTAGCGGCACACCAGAGGCGAGGCGTCGACCCTTGGCCGTCGCCACGGCGCGTTTTGGGCGCCCGGCGCCGCTTGCTCCCGGCCAGGCTTGTTTGCTATTGTGCTCTGCAGATCGACATTCTGGAGAGAGCACAGGGTGCACCTCTGGCGCTGGGCTTCCCCGAGGTGCCGATGTGACCGACCCTCAGATCGTTTGGCCATGCCAGAACACCACCTCCATGAGGGGTGCAGCGGGAATGCTCATGCGCGACGTCGTCCGTCCGATTTCGGGCGTCACGTTCGCCGCAGCGGCGTGACGGCGGCCCACAGGGGAGCGCGATGATCGATAGGGGAGCACCATGATCGACGGAATTCCAGTCATTGACGCGGTCGTCCACGCCTACAACTGGGCGCCCGAGAACTACGCGAACCGGTACGGCGCGATCCTCACGCAGCAGGTCTACCACGCGACACACGCCGGAGCTGCTCCCGGATATCGCCTTCCCATGGACTCCTGGGTCCACGACTGGTCAGTCGAAGAGGTCTCGAACGTGTCGTTCCTCGAGAGCGATGCGGACATCGCTGTGCACCACGCCTTAAAGATCGGCGCCTTCAAAGACGGCAGCTGTTCGCTTGAGAAGGCGCTCGAGGCCAAGCAGCGTTGGCCCGACCGCACGGTGGTGTACGCCGGCGTCGACCCGATGGACGGAGAGCGTGCGCTTGAGGATCTGGAACGCCAGGTGGAGTTGCTCGATCCAGCAGGCGTAAAGCTGTACCCCAACACCTTTGTCGCTGACGAGGTCAAGGGCTGGCGAATGGACGACCCTGAAGTAGCGTTCCCCGTGTTCGAGCGCGCGCAACAGCTCGGGCTCAAGGTCGTAGCGATCCACAAAGCAGTGCCGATGGGGCCGGTGCCCATGGACCACTACAAGGTGGACGACATCGACCGTGCGGCGATCGCGTTCCCGGGGCTGAACTTCGAGATCGTTCACGGCGGGGCTGCCTTTGTCGAGGAAACCGCGTGGCAGCTCGCTCGCTTCGAGAACGTCTGGGTCAACCTCGAGATCACGACCGCGATGCTGGTTCACGCCCCCAAGCAGTTCCACGACGCGATGTTCAACCTGATGCGGATCGGGCAGGAGCACGCGCTGCGCCGGATCATGTGGGGGACCGGCGCTATCGCAATCCACCCGCGTCCCGCGCTCGAGAGCTTCGTTCGCGAGTTTCGGTTCGACGATGACCTCGTCGAACGAGGCGGTATCAACCAGCTCACCGAAGCCGACAAGCGCCGAATCCTTGCCGGGAACTACGCCGAGATGGTCGGGCTCGATCTCGAATCGCGCCTCGCTGCGATCGGCAACGACGAGTTCGCGAAGCGTCGGGGAGCAGACGGTCCTGCTGACCCATACTCCACGACTGCGGCTGCGGGCCGGGCTGAGTGATGATCACTCAAGACCAGGTGACCGAGGCCTTGAGACGGGTGGTCGATCCCTGCAGCATCGCCACCGGCGCTCCGATCGACCTGGTCGACATGGGGCTCTTGCGAGGAATCGTGATTGACCAGACCCACGTCGAGATCCAACTACGTCTCACCAGCCCGCTCTGCTGGCAAGCCACGAACATCACGTCGGCAATCGAGGACGCCGTCATGGCGATCGACGGAGTCGAGCAGGTCACTTGCGATACTCGCTCAGCCGCTTGGGAATGGACGCCCGACATGATGGCGCCGTCAGCTCAAGCTCGGTTGAGGCGCCTGAGACCAATGCCAGAACCTCAGCTGGCTGAGCGGTCCGCGGGTCGGCCCAAAGCAGGCCCGGGGACTTCGCCGACGACCGGGTGAGGTCGTCTAAGGGGAGCCCATGAGCAAGCAGGTCGTCAGCCTCAACCGCGTCGTCATCAGGTTCGCTGGGGACTCCGGCGACGGGATGCAACTCACCGGTGATCGATTCACGTCGGAGACCGCGGGACTGGGCAACGACTTGTCCACGCTGCCCGACTTCCCCGCGGAGATCCGCGCGCCACAGGGCACGATCGGCGGCGTCTCGGCGTTCCAGCTGGCGTTCGCCGATCACGACATCACGACGCCGGGCGACGTCCCTAACGTCCTCGTCGCGATGAACCCGGCCGCGCTCAAGGCGAACATCAAGGACCTGCCCCGCGGCGCCGACGTCATTCTCAACACCGACGAGTTCACCACGCGCAACCTGGAGAAAGTCGGCTACACAAGCAACCCGATCGAGGGGGCAAGATCACCAAGTCCACGCCCGAGGGCTCCCTGGACTATGCGTTCAACCCCGTCTCGCTCGCCCTCGGCGCCGAGGCCACCTTCGTCGCGCGGACGATCGACTCCGACCGCAAACACATGACCGAGGTGCTCCGCCGGGCCGCCGCCCACGAGGGCACCGCTCTCATCGAGATCTACCAGAACTGCAACATCTTCAACGACGGCGCGTTCGAGCCCCTCAAGGACAACGACACCCGCGACGACGTCACGATGCGCCTGGTCGACGGTGAGCCCATCCGGTTCGGCAAGAACAACGAGAAGGGCGTGATCCGCACCTCCGAGGGTCACATCAAGGTCGCCGAGGTCGCCGAGGTCGGCGAGGAAGCGATCATCCGCCATGACTCCCACGCCAAGGACCCGGGACTGGCCTTCGCGCTGTCTCGCCTGTCCAACCCGCGGACGCTCGCGAACACCCCCATCGGCGTGTTCCGCGACGTGCACCGGCCGTCCTACGACCGGCTCGTGCGCGAGCAGATCGCTGAGGTCGTCGCGACCAAGGGAGCGGGCGATCTCCAGTCGCTGCTGAACGGCAGCGACACCTGGAACGTCGCCTAGTTCTGACTCCGTGCCACGGACGACCGGGCAGGTGGTCGTCGACGGAATCGAGGCGGGATTCGATCCCGATGACGGCGCGAGGACCTGCCGCTGCCGAGCCTCGGGCCCTGCGGAATCGCCTTGGCTACGTTCGGCTGATCGCTGTTGTGACGCCGTATCCCGTCTGCTACCCTGCAGAACAGTATTCGGCGTGTCGTAATGAGAGCGAGTCGAAGACATGAAGTTCACCTATTACGTCAATCCCCAGACTCCTGGCGCGGAGCACGACGCGGACATCATCGAGACGTGCATCGACCAGGCCGTCCTGGCCACCCACGCCGGCTTCGTCGGAGTGGGCCTGACCGAGCACCACTTCTCCGAGTTCAACACGT
>JADGPH010000028.1 GCA_017882555.1 Thermoleophilia bacterium | reverse complement strand
TGCCGGCGGTCTCGGCGGTGACTGCATGGCGGGACGGACAGTTTCGCGACATCCATCGCGATGTCCAGACCGTCAGTGGCGTGTCGCCGCAGAACATCCTGTCGGTGTACGACCCGGGCCTGATGCACGGGGCATTTGCGGGTCTCGCCCAGAGCCAGACCATCGCCGTGCAGAAGGACTACGCGAAAACGAACCATCTGATCGTCGGCGACACGATGTCGGCGTTCTTTGCCAAGACCGGAACGCTGCGGCTGCGCGTCGTTGCGATCTTCTCGGATACGACCTTCGGGCAGTTCTTCATCTCGTTGAGCGACTTCGCGCGCAACTTCGCGACCCAACAGGACACGGTCATCCTGGCGCGCGCCCAACCGGGCGTGGACCCCACGCAGGCAAAAGACGCAGTCGCCGCTGCGCTCCTGAACTACCCAAACCTCAAGGCGTACACCAAGTCGGGCTACAAGGACGTGGTCAATGCGCAGATCAACCAGCTGCTGTACCTGGTCTACACGCTGCTGGGCCTCGCCGTGGTCATCGCGGTGTTCGGGATCGTCAACACGTTGGCGTTGTCGATCTTCGAGCGGACGCGCGAGATCGGCCTGTTGCGCGCGGTGGGAATGTCGCGGCGGGCGACGCGGGCCATGATTCGCTGGGAGGCGGTCATCGTTGCGCTCATCGGCGGCGTGGTGGGTCTGGTCCTCGGGGTGTTCTTCGGGATCGTCGTCGTGGAGCGCGTGTCGTTGCTCACGACGCTCTCGGTGCCGTGGACGTCGCTGATCGTCTTCTTTGTCTTGGCGGGCGTCGCCGGGGTTGTCGCGGCCATCTTCCCGGCCCGTCGGGCGGCGCGACTCAACGTCTTGGATGCGATTCAGTCCGAGTAGCGCCCGGACATCGCGTGCGTGTGTCTGGGCTTAGACTGCGCTCGAGACGCACTCGGGACCATGGGTGCACACCGCAAACCGCATCGTGACCTGGGTGCCGTGGCCGACCTGCTCGACGGTGACCTCGTCGGCGAGGGTCCGCATGATCGGGAAACCGCGGCCGCGGGGGCTCGTCGGTGAGGGTGGCGCGGAGGTCGGATCGACATGGAGGTCATCCGTTCCGTCGCCCTCGTCGGTGACCACGAGGGTCGCCCCGTCTTTGCGCACGACGACCTGAATCTCAACGTGCCCGTCCTGTTCGGGCGAGCCGTGTTCAATCGCATTCGAGACCGCTTCGCTCGCGGCGAGGAGCAATCGTCCGGAGTCTTCGGGGCTCCACGGTTGGCGGTCGAGTACCAGCGCGAGCGCACAGCGGACAAAGGCCAGCGACCGCAGATTGGCGGGAACTCGGAACGCCGACTCGATTGCGTCGCTGGTCATCGCCTCGATGATTCGTCAGGGGTACTGACAATCCTATCGGCAGCCCGGGAGCGAAAGAAAGGTCCGCGTCCAGACCAAGGCGACGGTTCGCCTCTAAACTCTCCGGTGGCCCGTTGTCGTCCACGTATGAGGTCGTTTGTGTCTGACGCGCACGTAGCACCGCTTTCTGCATCGTATCTCGCTCGCCCAGATGATGTTCATCGCGTGGTGCTGCTCTACAGCGGCGGCCTCGACACCTCGGTGATGCTCAAGTGGATCCAGGACGAGTACAAGGCCGAAGTCATCGCGTTGTGCATCGACCTCGGCCAGCCGACCGACGACTTCACCGAGGTCCTTGACAAGGCTCGAAATCTCGGTGCCGTCGAATCGATCTTGGTCGACGCCAAAGGCGAGTTTGCCCGCGACTATGTGGGCCCGTCGATTCTCGCAAACGCTCGCTACCAGGGGGGCTATCCGCCGTTTACGAGTCTCGGTCGGCCGCTGCTGGCCAAGATCGCGGTGGATACTGCGCGCCAGTACGGCGCCGACACGATCGCCCATGGATGCACCGGCAAGGGCAACGACCAGGTGCGCATAGAGGCGACGGTTGCCACGTTGGCGCCGGAACTGAAGGTCATTGCGCCGGTGCGCGAGTGGCAGATGGGGCGTGACGAGGAGATCGCCTATGCACTCGAGCACGGCATCCCAGTGTCAACGTCGGTCGAGCGTCCGTATTCAATCGACGACAACCTGTGGGGGCGCTCCAGCGAGGGTGGGGTGATCGAGGACCTCGATCAGGCTCCGCCGGACGATCTGTTCCAGTTGGTGACCCCGCCGACCGCCGCGCCCGATCGTGTCGACGAGCTCGTGATCGGTTTCCGTGAAGGGCTGCCGGTGAGCCTGGATGGGGTCGAATACGGTCTGGTGGAGTTGATCCAACGGGTCGCCGAGATTGCCTGCCGCAACGGCGTCGGGATCGTCGACCACATTGAAGACCGCGTGGTCGGTCTGAAGGTGCGCGACATCTATGAGGTGCCGGCTGCCGAGGTCCTGCTGACCGCACATCGCGAGCTCGAGAAGCTTGTGAACACCGGTCGCCAGAATGCTCTCAAGCCGCAGCTCGACGGCCTCTGGGCGCAGCTGGTCTACGAAGGGCTCTGGTACGAGCCGCTGCTGGGCAATTTGAACGCCTTCATGCGCGATGTGAACCGCAAGGTGACCGGCGAGATCACCATGCGCCTCTACAAGGGTTCGGCACGGGCCTGTTGCCGTGTCTCGCCATATGCGATCTACGACAAGAGCCTGGCGACCTTCAACGCGGACGCCTCGTTCTCCCAGCACGCCTCCCCAGGATTCATCGAGTTGTTCTCGTTGCAGAGTCGCATGGCCTATCGCATCAACGAAGCCCTCAAGGACGGTTAGGCGTGCGTCGTGTCGTCCCCCCGTCGCGGCTGCGGATCCGTCACGGCGCCTGCGCGGCGGTCTGCGGTCTGGCGCATGGACCCGAGGGTTGGGCCTTGTCGGAGCGTCCGGCGCCGGCCGGGGCAACTCGCGTCGAGTGGCCGCTGGTCGCGCTCTCGGTGGCATCGCCCTACCCCACGGCCGGGCTGTCGACGACCGCGCGCGGAACGATGGTGCTCAGCTGGACCCCGGGGGTCGTCCGATGCATCGTGCTCCCGGACCTCGCCCAAGCATTTGAGCGGCGTCCTCCGGGGGCAACGGAGGCGCGTGGCGCCGGGCGGGCGAACGCCGCGCTGTTGCGCGCCGACGACGGATGGCGTGCAGTCGTGCTTCCGAGCATCGGCGATCGACTGGCGGATCTTGGACCCGGCCCGGTGGCAATCTCGGCCGACGGTCGTCAGGTCGCTCTCGGTGACGACGGCGCGACCCAAGTGGTGGCACTCGCCGATGGCAGCCCGGTCGCCGAGTACCCGGGCGCGGTCGACGCGGCGGCCTTCGCCGGCGACCGGTTGTGGTTGGCCGCGGGTGGTGCGGTTGGCCCGGCGGAGGCGCTCACCCCGGGGACGGGGGCGCCGGTGCGCAGCCTGGTCGGTGCGGCCACCGCGGACCGCGTGTTGGCGCTCGCTGCCGACGGGCAGGTGTGGCGGTACGGCACCAATGAGCCGCCATGTATGTGGAAGCCGGTGATTGCCGACGTCACGGCGATTTCGCTCTCCGAAGACGGTGAATGGGCTACGCTCGCCGGGCCCGAGGCGGTCGCGGTTGTCCGCGCCCGTGATGGCGCGATCGGCTTGTATGTCGGTGGCGCGTCCTCTATCGCTTTGGCGTTCGCCGACCGCGTCGTGGTCGGCGGCGACTGGGGCATGGCGCTGATTGTCCCCATCGAGGAGTCCGCATGAGCACGCGCCCCATTCCGCCGCAACCGGTCGTCGCAGATGATCCTGGTCCGTGGTCCGGCATCTTGGATGTCTTACAGCGCCGCGGAAATCGGCCAGGTCGCCGTCGCGCCGAGCCCCCGAATGGATTGATGCTGATGCCGCCGCCGCCGGAGACGCGGCTGCCGCTTCTCGGGTTCGACCGGCGGTTGGGAATCGCCGGTGCCGGCCCCGGGCGGATCGTGGCGGCCGCGCGTGAGCCGGCACTTGCGCTGAGTTCCGATGAGCAAGGTCGTGTGATCGGTGTTGCGCGCATGATGCGCCGAACCTGGTCGCTCCCCGAACTGCGCCTGGTCGGCGAAGAGCGTCCCGAGGAGGATCCCGCCGCCAGCCTGGCGGGTGCGGTGCTGCTGGGCGACCTCGCCGAGGGCGATTTGCCGGCGAGCGCGGTCCTGGCCCCCGGGGGCGACGTGGCGGCGGTGCCGGTGTTCGAAACCGCGCGCGTCTACTCCCTGGCGATCATTCGCACCGATGATCGGGGGCTGTTGCGTGTGATCCGTTGGGCGCGCTCCGGGACCTGGTCGCCCGATGGCCGGCTGCTGGTCATCGGTGGGGAATGGGGGCTGCTGGCGATGGCACACCTTGACGAGGCGATCGACGAGTAGTCGGCGCCGGATTCGCCTGCGACGCTAGGGATGGCGTCGCAGGGGTCGCTCAGACCCCACATATTGGGTGCCGGAGACCTTGCCGATGCCCGAGGCGGGGGCTAGCCTGCGGAGGATGGCTGCGGCTCCTGATTTCGTGCATCTGCACGTCCACTCCGATTACTCAATCCTGGATGGGGCCTGCAAGATCGGGCGGCTGCTGGATCGCGTTGAAGAGATGGGCCAGACCGCGACAGCCCTGACCGACCACGGGGTCATGAGCGGTGCGATCGAGTTGTATCGGACCGCAAAGAAACGGGGCATCACCCCGATCGTCGGCCTCGAGGCGTATCTGGTGCCCGATCGCCACGCGCGCCCGGGACGCGAACGCCGCGCACACATCACGCTGCTCGCCGAGAACACAGCCGGCTACTACAACTTGATCAAGCTCTGCTCGAAGGGCTTTCTCGAGGGGTATCACCGCAAGCCGCGTGTGGACTACGAGCTGCTGGCCGAGCATGCCGACGGCGTGATCGCACTCACGGGGTGTCTGTCGGGGACGATCTGTGGCCTGGTGGAGCAGGACGACCTACCGGGTGCGCGAGCTGAGCTCGATCGTCTGGTGCAGATCTTTGGACCCCAGGATGTCTACGTCGAGCTCCAAGACTCGGGCATTCCGGTGCAACAGAAGATCAATGCCGAGCTTGCGCGATTGGCCCGTGACGCCGGCCGGCCGATGGTCGCCACCTGCGACGCGCACTATGTCTGCCAGCACGACGCCGACGCGCATGAGGCACTCTTGGCGATTCAGACCCGTGATGTGTTGTCGAACCCGAATCGGTTCAAGTTCGACACCAAAGAGTTCTACTTGAAGACCGGCGCCGAGATGGCGATCGCCTTGCCGGACTACCTCGATGCGATTCCGGTCTCACTGGAGATCGCCGAGCGCTGCAGTGGCCTCGAGCTGCCGATTGGTGAGGTGAAGCTGCCGCGCTTCCCGGTGCCTGACGGATCCTCGCCGACCGAGTACTTGGAGCGCTTGTGCCGGGATGGCATGACGCGGCGCTATGCCGGTCAGCCACCAGTGGGTGCGGAAGACCGGTTGCGCTTTGAACTCGATGTCATCGAGGAGATGGGTTTTTCCTCGTACTTCTTGATCGTCTGGGACTACATCCGCTGGGCCCGCGACAACGGCGTGGCCGTCGGCCCCGGTCGTGGATCGGCGGCTGGGTCGCTCGTGGCGTTCACCTTGCGGATCACGGACCTCGATCCGCTCGAGCACGGTTTGCTCTTCGAGCGGTTCCTAAATCCCGGGCGCAAGAGTCTGCCCGATATCGATACCGACTTCGCCCAGAACGGCCGTGAGCGCGTCGTGAAATATGTTACCGAGCGCTACGGCCAAGGCTCAGTGGCCCGGATTGGGACCTTCGGCAAGCTGTTGGCCCGAGCGGTGGTTCGCGACGCGGGTCGGGTGCTCGGGTACAGCTACGGCCAAGTGGACCGCATCGCCAAGCTCGTGCCGGAGCGGCCGATCGGCATCCGCTTGGAGGACGCGCTCAAGGAAGGCAGCGAGCTCGCGCAGGCGTACGCATCCGACGAGGTCGCGCGCACGATCATCGATACGGCGCGCCCCCTGGAGGGCTTGGTCCGCAACGAGGGCGTGCACGCTGCCGGTGTCGTGATCGCGCCGAGTGATGTCACCGACTTTATCCCCGTACGCACCGACGACGACGGCAACGTGGTCACCCAGGTCCCCGATCACGACGTGGAGGCCCTGGGTCTATTGAAGATGGACTTCTTGGGCCTGCGGAATCTGGATGTTATCCAGAAATGCCTGGAGCTCATCGCCGAGACCCACGGGTTCGATCTGGACATCGATGGGCTCCCGATGAACGACCTGCCGACCTATGAGATGCTCGCCCGTGGTGAGGGCCTCGGCGTATTTCAGTTCGAGTCCAGTGGCATGCGCGACGCTCTGCGCGAGGTGCGGCCGACCGAGTTCGCCGATCTGATCGCACTCGTGGCGCTCTATCGCCCGGGGCCGATGGCGTTTATCCCGACCTATGCGCGCAACAAGCGCTCGCCTGAAAAGGTCAAACTCGCCGACCCGCGTCTGGCGCCGATTACCGGCCCGACCTACGGCGTGGCGATCTATCAAGAGCAGCTGATGGCGATCTCGCGCGAGCTCGCTGGGTTCTCGCCGGCCCGCGCAGACGATCTGCGTAAGGCCGTGGGCAAGAAGGACAAGGACCTCATGGCGTCCCTGAAGGACGAGTTCATCGAGGGCTGCCGACAGACCGGTACCGACGGACGGGTTGCGCAAGACCTCTGGGCGCTGTGCGAGGCGGCCGGTGACTACTCGTTTAACAAGTCTCATGCGGCCTGTTACGGCCTGCTGGCCTACCGGACCGCCTATCTGAAGTGCAACTATCCGGCCGAGTACATGGCGGCACTGATGTCGTCGGTGATGGACACGAAGGACCGCGTGCCGTTCTACGTTGCGGCCTCGCAGGACATGGGGTTGTCGGTCTTGCCGCCGGATGTGAATGTCAGCCGCGCGGACTTTGCCGTGACGGGCGCCAAGGAGATCCGCTTTGGCCTGACAGCGGTCAAGGGCGTGGGGGAGAACGCGGTTGCCGCGATTCTGGATGCCCGCACCAGCGGCGGTCGGTTCGCGTCGGTCTGGGATTTCTGCCGCCGCGTCGACCAAGCCCAAGTCAACAAGCGGGCACTCGAGAGTCTGATTCGTGCCGGGGCGTTCGACTCCACCGGAGCGTCTCGATTCGGGATTCTGGAGGTCCTGCCGGCGGCGATGGGGTCCGCCTCACGCGACCGCAGCGACGCTGCTGCCGGTCAGGAGTCACTGTTTGCGGGGCTCGATCCCGACTCGTCGGCGGCGCTGCCGGCGGACCTCGATCCGCCGATTCCGGCGCAGGAGTTCTCACGCGAGGATCTCCTTGCCGCCGAAAAGGAGGCGCTGGGATTGTATGTCTCGAGCCACCCGCTCCAGGACTGTCGCAATCAGCTCAGTCGGGCGGTGACCTGTGGGCTCGGTCGCCTGGACGACCATGCCGACGGTGCATTCGTGACCGTTGGAGGGATCATCGGCGCGATCAAGTCGATCAATACGCGTCGCGGCGAGCCGATGATGTTCGTACGACTGGATGATCTGGAAGGCAGCGTCGAGGTCGTCGTTGTCCCGGCGGTGCTCGCCGAGGCGCGGGATCTTCTGGTGGCGGACGCGATCGTGCTGATCACCGGGCGCATCGATCAAAAGGGCGAGGGTGAGACGAAGCTCGTCGCGCGGACCATCGAGTCGTTTGCCGTCGATCCGGATCGGGAAGAGCACCGCCTGACCTTGCGGGTGCACGCCTCGCGGCTGGAGCCCGATCAATTGCCGCAGCTGCGCCAGTTGCTCGTCGACCACGGGGGCGAAGCCCCCGTGGTGATGGTGATGGAGACCGATCAGGGCGCATTCCGATATCGCTTTGGCGATCGGTACCGAGTCAACCCAGGGGACGGAAGTCTGCAGGCGTCGCTCAAGACGCTCTTTGGCGAGGAGTGTGTCGTCCGCTAGTGGCGGGCTCGGTGCGGTCCGTCGCGCCAAGGCCACAGCCGGTCCGATCGATGGCAGCCACCGATCCATGGGGTGGGGAGGCCCGCCAGATACCGGTGACATGGACCAGCGGAGGCGACTGCGCTACCGTCGATGTCGATACACGACCCTGCTGTCGTCGACAAAGGAGCCACGCTGAGCGACCCCCGTCCCATCCCCGCACTCCGGCCTGGTGCCCGAGTTGGCACGCCGTTTCCCGACGACGGTCCCGGGGCGTGTGGCCAGTGCGCGGTGCGCTGTGAGCGGGTGGTCTACCCGTCCGGTTGCCAGGAGTCGGGCTGTGAGCGTCTGTATGTCTATGAACGTGACGGGCGCCAGGTGATGGGCTGCCTCGACAAGGTATTCTGGGCCGAGATCGATGTGGAACGCTTTCGCGATCTTCAACGGACTCGCGCCGGATTCGGCGGACTACGGGTCTGGCGGGAGCCGAACGCGGTCTGTCATTGCGCGATCGAGCGCATCTTTGACCATCGGCCGCATGGGCCGTGCGTGAACCCGGCGTTCGTCGAGGCGACCCCGGCGGTGCCGCGCTAGGGCACTCGGCGGCGCTTAGGGCGCGTCGACGCGCACGAACAGGCCAGCAGCAGCCGTGTCGGAAATCTCACGTGGTGTGCCGGCGACGCGGATCGTGCGCTGACCCGCGGCGGGTTGGATGGCCGTGAGCTCGAGCGTCGTGCCGGGAATCAGGCCCTGGTCGTAGAACCAGCGCAGCAAATCGCCGTTGTGCTCGGCGAGGCGCACGATCGTCGCGTAGGCCGGTGCCTCGATGGCATCGAGAGGGCGAAGATCATGGTTCTCCGCCTGCTCGACGGCGGTATCGATCGGCCAGCCGTGTGGGCAACGCTCGGGATGGCCGAGGCGTTCGGAGAGGCGCCCCACCATCTCATCATCGAAGGCATCGCCCATCGCATCCGCGTGTTCATGCGATTCTGCCGGCGTGTAGCCCATGAAGTCGGTGAGAAAGCGCTCGATGATGCGGTGATTGCGCACGATGCGCTCGGCTTGCGCGCGACCGGTGTTGGTGAGCACGGGGCGTCCGGTCCTCCGCGAGACCAGGCCGTCGGTTTCCAGGCGCTTGAGCATCTCGCTCGCCGTCGCCGCGCTCACGCCGAGCATCTCGGCCACGCGGGCCGCCGGGGCCGGGCCCCGGCTCGCGATCGGTCCGTATTCGCCGATCGGAAACGCCAGGAAGTAGAGCGCTTCGAGGTAATCCTCGGTCGAGTGTATGCGCGTCGCCATTGCCGGGCATGATAGCCAAGGCGCGAGTCGGCGATCGGACACATGCGAGGCGTCAGAATGGGGTGGGGTCGGATGGGCGGCGTCGGACCGCCGCCGCGCGTGGATCATCGAGATGTCGGCGTCGCCGTCACTTCACGGTGACGGCGACCGTATACATCCAGACCGGCTGATTTGGCGTTTGGGCCTGTGCGTTCGATGGCACGTTGTCGATGCGTTGGACAGTGTCGAGTCCCGAGATCACCTTCCCGAACTTGGAATACTGCAGGGGGAGCGCCGTGCCTTGGGCGCCCGCGACGATAAAGAACTGCGAGCCGTTGGTGTTTGCACCCGCGTTTGCCATCGCGACGTCCCCGATTTGGTAGCCGGTTTTGGGCAGCTCATCGGCGAACTGATACCCGGGACTCCCCGAGCCGTCGCCCTTCGGGTCGCCGCCCTGAATCACGAAGGTCGGTACGACCCGCCAAAAGGTCAGGCCGTTGTAGAACCCGTGGTCGGCGAGGAAGACGAAGTTGTTGACGGTCAGCGGTGCGAGCTTCGGGTCGAGTTTCATAACGATTTGACCGCAGGATGTGTCCAACGTCGCGATGTACGTCTTGGCCGTGTTGATCGTCAGGTGCGGCGGCGAATGGTAGGTCTTGGGTGCCGTGGTCGGAGTCGGCGCCGTGTTGATGCAGGTGCCCGCCGGAACACTCGGGGCCGATCCCGATCCGGTCGTCGTACCACTCGAGGTGGTACCACTTGATGTTGTTGTGTTTGCGGTGGTGCTTGTCGTTGAGCTACTGCCGCACGCGGTGAGCACAGCGAGGCTGCCCACCACGCTCGCAGCGCCAAGGCAGCGTCGGGTCCATGTATTCATACCGAGCAGGCTAGCTACTCACGTCGACATCACGCCGCAGGCCGGGTCACGGGAGACATCGCACACGCACGGCCGCCGGACCGGGAACGGGAGGACCGAGGTTCCCCGGAGATGCCCCGTGGGGTTCCCCTTGGCGCTGGAACCTGCGATCCTTTCGGGCGGTGGGCAACCTTGGACACACCGCACTTGGCGCATGGAGTGGCGGACGCTTCATGCACTTCGGTATGCCGTTGGACGAGGACCGGTATGCGGCGCTCCTGCGTCCCGACGACCACATCCACACCGTCGTGACCGCAGACGTCTACGGCGCCGGTGGCGCTGACGAGATGGTCGGGACGGCAATCGCGGGATTGCCGCGTGACAGCTTTCAACTCGTCGCGGCGATCGGCCACGACTTCTATCAAGGAGAGCGCGACGGAGCCAAGGGATTTCCGCGCTTTACCGACCCGCGCTTGCGCCCGCCCGAAAGATTCGCCGACTATCTCGAGCGGGCGTGCGAGGCGAGCCTCGTGCGCTGCGGCGTCGACCACTTCGATCTGTTGATGCTCCACAACCCCGATCGGATCGGCTACTCGAGCCCGGTGGTGTGGGAGACCGGCATGGCGCGGCTGCGTGAGCAGGGCTTGACCACATGTTTGGGTGTGGCACCCGGGCCGGCAAACGGCTTTACCTTGGACATCCTGCGGTGCTTGGAGCGGTTCGGCGAGCTGATCGACTGGGCGATGTTGATCCTGAATCCATTCGAGCCGTGGCCGGGGCGCTTGGTGTTGCCGGCATGCCTGGATGCCAACGTGCGGGTGCTCGCACGGGTGGTCGACTACGGTGGGGTGTTCCACGACGACGTCCCCGACGAGGCAGATCTGGCGCCAAACGATCACCGCGCATTTCGTCCCGCGGGTTGGGTCGACCAGGCACGTCTTCGTCTGGATCGGGTGCGGGCGATCGGCGATCGGCACGGTCTGACGCCGTTGCAGCTCGCATGTCAGTGGACACTGGCGCAGCCCGCCGTGCAGTGCGTCGTGCCGACGCTCATTCAAGAACCTGGTGCGGCTGCCAAGCCGGTCGAGCAAAAGCGCGACGAGCTCGCGCACGTGCCCGCCACGGTCGTCTTGACCACAGACGAGATCGACGAGATCACCGAGATCGGAGAAAACGCCGGCTGTATGGCGCTCAAAGGTGGGTCTCCCGTGTATTCCGGGGCGGAGGCCCCCGACGGCTGGGCCCTTGATGATGACCTGCGGCGCCTCGCCGATCGCTGGAACATCGTCCCCGATCGGGATTTGGTTCAAACCCACTAGGCCGCGGGGCGGCCCGTCGGACGTCCGAGGTGGCGGCTGGTTAGGCGCTCAGGGACGGCGTGCCGACCGCGACGACGGCAACAGCAATGACCAAGTGGTCCTGCCCCGGGCCGTAGTCGGTCCCGTTGGGCAGGCGCATGCCCCCCTGTATCGCGGTCACCTGGACCTGCCCGTACGGGAACTCGGCCGCGACAGCGGCGGGGTCGACCTCATCGGGCCGCGGCACGGCCACCGTCACGCGCACCTGCATATGGCGGCGGTCGCCGTCGGGCAGCAGGCGTGAAATCCCGGGAAGTGACGTGCGCCCGATCGCCTCGCGCGCCGCGCGACACGCGACTTTGGTCATGTCCTCGCCGACCAAATCGACGCCCAGGCCCATCTCCAAGAACAGCGGTGCGAATCCGTGATCGGTCATCGTGCGCGCCCAGGTCGTGGAACGGTGTCCCGCCCAGTCACGCCGTGTCTGGGCCGGGGGTGTCGTCGAAGTCCAACGCGGCCGAGTTGATGCAAAACCGCGCGCCGGTTGGCCCGGGGCCGTCCGGGAAGACATGGCCCAAGTGTGCGCCGCAGGAACGGCAGCGCACTTCGGTGCGCGCCATGCCGTGCGACGAATCGACCCGTTCATCGACGACACCGTCGGTGGCGGGCTGCGTGAAGCTCGGCCAGCCACTGCCCGACTCGAATTTGTCGGATGACGCAAACAACGCCTCGCCGCAGCACACGCATCGGTACGTGCCCGTCCCGTGATGGTCCCAGTAGACCCCGGTAAAGGCCCGTTCAGTGGCACCCCGACGGGTGACCGCGTACTGCTCGGGGGTGAGGCGCTCGCGCCAGCGAGCGTCGTCGTCCGGTTCGCTCATGTCAGGTGTCCTTTGCCCGGGGCCTAATCTTCGCTGTCACCGCGCTCCGCGATGAGCTTCCGCAATTGGTCCATGACTGCGGGGTCACGCAGCGTGGTGACATCCCCGAGGTCGCGACCTGCGGCGATGTCGCGCAGCAAGCGTCGCATGATCTTGCCGGATCGGGTCTTGGGCAGGTCATAGGTCCAGATGATGCGCTTCGGACGGGCAAGTTTGCCAATCATCTCCGCGACGTGATCGCGCAACTCGTGATCCATGCCCTCGGTCTCGGTGCCCTCGACCGGTGTCACAAAGGCAACGATGGCCTGGCCGGTGATCTCGTCGTGTTGGGCGACGACCGCGGATTCCGCGACCTTGGGGTGGCTGACGATCGCAGACTCGACCTCGGCGGTCGACAGGCGGTGCCCCGAGACGTTGATGACGTCGTCGGTGCGCCCCAATATCCAGATGTCGCCATCGGCGTCGATCCGAGCCGCATCGCCGACCAGATAGGTGTCCGGACCAAATCGACTCCAGTAGGTCCTGACAAAGCGCTCTGGCTCGTTGTAGAGGGTGCGCAGCATTCCTGGCCACGGGCGCCGGAGCACCAAGAGACCCTGACCTTCGGTGATCGGGTTGCCGTCCGGGTCGACCACGTCGGCCTTGATGCCCGGCAGCGGGCGCATCGCGCATCCGGGTTTGGCGGCCGTGATGCCGGGCACGGGGGCGATCATGATCTGGCCCGTCTCGGTCTGCCACCACGTGTCGATGATCGGGCAGTTCCCGCCGCCGATGACCTCGCGATACCACAGCCACGCCTTGGGGTTGATTGGTTCACCGACGGACCCCAGCAGGCGCAGGCTCGACAAATCGTGCTTGTTCGGCTCTTCGGCACCCCAGCTCATGCACGCGCGAACGGCTGTCGGCGCCGTATAGAAAATGCTCACCTTGTAGCGCTCGACTGTCTCCCACCAGATCGCACGGTGAGGGTAGTCCGGGGCACCTTCGTACATGACGCTTGTGGCGCCGTTGAGTAGCGGGCCGTACACGATGTAGCTGTGTCCGGTGACCCAGCCGACATCCGCGGAGCACCAAAAGACGTCGGTCTCAGGCCGCAGATCAAAGATGTACTTGGTGGTGTGGGCAACACCCACCAGATAGCCGCCGGTGGTGTGGAGGATGCCCTTTGGCTTTGCCGTCGATCCCGACGTGTACAGGATGAACAGGGGATGCTCAGCGTCGAACGCCTGGATTGGGGCGAGTGGGTTGGCCGCGGCGAGTGCGTCATCCCAGTCGACATCGCGTCCCGCGGCCATCGGACAGTTCACACTCGTGCGGCGAACGACCAGCACGTGCTCAAGGTCGGGGAGGCTGCTGGTGACCGTATCGATTTCCTGCTTGATCTGGTGCACCTTGCCACGCCGCCGTGCGCCGTCGGCGGTGATCAGCACCTTGGCGTGCGACTCCTCGAGCCGTTCGCGGACCGACTCGACCGAGAACCCGCCGAACACGACGTTGTGTGGCGCGCCGATGCGCGCACAGGCCAGCATCGCGACGACGACCTCAGGGATCATCGGCAGATAGATCCCGACGACATCACCGGGTCGCACGCCCAGATCAACCAGGGCGTTGGCGGCCCGCTGGACCTGTGCGTGCAGCCACGAGTAGGTGAGTGTTTGCTCCTCGCCCTCTTCGCCACGCCAATAGAACGCGACGCGGTCACCGCGTCCGGCCTCGACGTGTCGGTCGACGCAGTTGTAGGCGGCATTGATCTTGCCCCCGACAAACCACTTCGCGAATGGTTTGTCGGACCAGTCGAGCACGGTATCCCAGGGGTGGTGCCAGTGCAGGTCGCGTGCGTGGCGGTCCCACCAGGCCTGGGGGTCCGCATCAGCTTCCGCGTAGACGTCGGGGTCCTTCCAGAGGGCCGACTGGGCGAACGCTGCCGGGGGTGGAAATGCGGTCACCTCAAGAAGCGTCTCGAGATGCTCTTGGAGGGCGGTACCAGAGATTTTTGTCATGACCGCAAGCCTAGCCCTCCACACGGGAGGCTGCCACGAACATTGGCGTTCATCCGTGGCATCTCGGTCACGGGCCCGCCCATGCTGCGCGCGCAGGTGGTGTGTATAGACTCACCCTCGTGAGCGACGCTGCAACACGCGCCGCGCACATGGCGGGACGTCGTGTGTGTGCGTTAACCGTGGTGGTGGTCACCATGCTGATCGGAGTCGTCGGCATGGCGATGGCCGCACCGCTGCGCGAGACCGCCTATAACGAGGCGGTCGCCGGGGCCTCCGCGACGCGGATCATGCATGCGGCATTCCCGGGGGGGATCATCAAGAAGGTGCCCCCGCGGACGATCCGTGTCCTGGTCGCCGACATTGCGCCGTCGGTTGTCATCGAAGGGCAGACCACGATGACCATCGTCGATCAGGGCCATGGCACCCCGACCCAGACCGTGCCGGCCCACCAGCAGCTTCAGATCACGCCGGTGATCAGTGGCGGGGTCATCGTTGGCGAGACCGTCACGAAGCTCGATGTCACCCCGCCGAGCCTGGTCACGATGACCGGTCCCGTGCTCGTGAGGTCCACGACGAGCTTGCGGATGGATCAGCCGACGGGTTTTCGGTTTCGTGGGGCACTGCAGATCCGCGCGGGGAACGACCACAGGACGCTGACGGTCATCAACGATGCCAGCGTCGAGGGGTACGCCGACGGCGTGTTGGCCGGCCAAGTCCCCTCAACCTGGGGGCCGAGGGCCGCCCAAGCGGTCGTTGCCAGTGCGATCGCGGTGCGCTCACGGGCGTTGGCGACAATGAACACCACGGCGCGGCAGCCGTTTGACGTGACCGCGGACAATCCCGTATATCTGGGAATCGACGGGGAGCGCGCCACCACCAATGCGGCGGCGGTCAAGTCCACCGGCAAGGTCCTGGAGCACAAGGGCAGGGTCATGAATGTTGGCTTTGTCGGCATCGCACCGATCGTGTTCGCGCCCAGACCGGGGCGTCCCGACTTCGTGGCCAACGGCCCGGCCAAACCCATCCCCGGAGCGACGCCCAATGAGGCCGCCAGAGCCATCGCGCTCGCGAGCTCGATGTTGCACCACCCCTACGTCTTCGGGGGCGCCACCCCGGGTGGCTTTGATTGCTCCGGGCTCATGTATTGGATTTGGCAGACGAATCTTGGGGTCTCCATCCCTCGTGACGCGAGCTCGCAGTCGAAGGTTGGGTATGCCGTGCAGCGCAACGACCTGCAGCCGGGTGACCTGGTGTTCTTCTCCGACAGTTCCGGCTACGTCAACCACGACGGGATCTACATCGGCAACAACGCCTTTCTCGCGGCCGCAAATCCGGGGCTCGGCGTTCGCATCGATTCTCTGACGGCGGGCTACTACGCCGCGACCTACGCTGGCGCTCGGCGTTACTCGCTCTCCAAGTAGTCTTGAGCTGGACGCGATCGGCGCTCCCGTCGGGGGGAGGGCGTCCGAGAAGGTAGCCTGTGGGGGATGACCGGGGCCGCGTGTACCGAGTGATCGCGGCGGGTGACCCTGCGCGACCGATCGTCGGTGAGGTTCTGGAGAGGGAGACCGTCGTGGCGTGCAGGCAACAAGGAGCGGCGTGATGACGGCCGAATTGCGGATTGCATATGACGATCTCGATGCGCATCCGTTGGTACGGGCGATCACCGACGCCGCGGCCCACCCGAGCGACGAGCACGCGGCGCACCGGCTCGCCGGGGAGCTGTTTTCGCTCAATACCACCGTGCCCGTGGCGCTCGCCGAGCTCGTCTTGGGGTCCCGCGGCGCATTCGCGACCCTTGCCCGTCACGGGGTGAGCAACACCGATCGCCGCCTGGGTCGCGCCGCGGCCGAGCTGGCCCACCTCGGCGAGCTCGCCCATGCGGATCTCGTGGGGATGCTCGATCACCATGGCCTTGCCGAAGCCGTACCGCCGGAGACCGTGCTGCCCACCCAGGGCCGGCCACCGGCGTTCCTTGCGCTCTCCGCGCAATTGACGGCATCGTCCGACTGGGCGGCGAGCGTACGGGACGTGGCCGCCTTCTACCGCACCGAAGGGGTGGGTGAGCTTGCGACCCACCGGGTACTGCGATTCTCCCACGGTGCGCTCGTGGGTATTCCACATCCCGACCCGATGTCGCCCGAGGATCTGATCGGCAGCGACCACGCGCGCGCCCCGCTGGCTCAGGCACTGGCGGCGTTCGTGGCCGGCGGTCCGGCCAACGACGCCCTGCTCTATGGGCCTCCGGGTACGGGCAAGTCGGCCAGCGTGCGCGCGCTGGCCACAGGGAACGCCGACAAGGGGTTGCGCCTGATCCAGGTGGATCGGTCTGATGCTCCGACGATCATGGCGCTGTTTGGGTGTCTTGAGGGGGTCGGGCCGAGGTGCCTGGTGCTGCTGGATGATCTGGTATTTGACGACGCCGAGCGTACCGATCGCACACTGCGGGCGGCGCTCGATGGTGATGCGGCGTTGCGCCCGGACAACGTGGTCGTTTGGGCGACGTCCAACCGCCTCAAGCTGCTTCGAGAAACACGTTCGGAGCGCGAGGACGACATCGAGGCGGCGTTAGGGCGTGGAGAAAAGGCGGCGCTTGCGACGCGGTTCGGGCTGCGGGTGGCGTTCACCGAGCTCACCCAGGATCGCTATATCGAGATGGCCCGTGGTCTCGTGGCGCGCCTGGGTGGCGAACTTACCCAGGACGTGACGCCGTCAGCGGTGCGCTTTGCCCGCGGGGGTCATGGCCAGACGCCGAGGACCGCGCGTCAGTTCGCGGTGGCATGGTGTGCGGGGACGGTTCCCCCACTTCCGACGCCATCCTGACCGCGCGCCGGGTCGCAGTGACGACCTAGCCTGATGGGTCGGCTGTCGGGAACTGCGGAAGGCCGAACTGCTGCGCGAGGATCTGCATGTTGGCGGTGCACTGCTCGCCGAGCCCTTCGTCGACGCGCCCGGAGACGCCATCCACGACGATCGCTCGTCTGCCGCGACGGTCGTCGAAGATGGCCACCGTGATCGGCCACTCGACGGTGACGAGCTCATCAATGGTCACGTGTGTCGCTTGGGGAATCAGGAACTGTGCACAGGTGGCGTCGTGGCGTTCGCGCGCCGCCGCCTGCACGAGCCCGTGACCTCGGGTGATGATGCGCTCAAGTTCGGCTTCCAGTGTGTGGCGAGTGACCGCGCCTGGCAGCGTCGGGGCGGCATCGGTGGAGATCTCGTCGTGCGCAATCGCACGGGCATCGGTCCATAGCGCGGTTCCGCCGAGCGACTCATAGACGCTGTACACGGGTCGGACGTGCAGTCGCTGGCGGATGCCCGTGCGCTCCCCGCATCCGAACCGTGCTTCGAAAAGCCGAATCCATGCATTGCCGATCCACTGCACGCGTTCGCGGCCCAGTCCGAACAGCCCTCGGCCGCCTGTCCGCAGGGTGCGTTCGGCGCGGTCGCTTGCGACCCGGCGGGGGACCCCGTGCCGGGTGATGTCCACCGGGGCGGGGCCAAGGGCAGCGAGCGTCGAGGCACCGAGGCGAGTCTCCAGCTCGGGTCGGTCCCAGATCGGGATGCCCATCCCGGCAGCCGTGGTGCGTGCCGCGGGCGTCGCACCACCGGGGCAGGCGATGATCATTTGGCCGAGACCGAGGTCATCGCACATCAGACGGGCGCGCGCGACAACGGCGGTGTCAATCGGTTGCGCCCAATTCTTGCACTCGACCCCGATGCGGGCCTCGAGGAGTCCATCGCTGCGGGAGGCCAGGACATCGATCTCATGGCGCGCGCCGGAGCGTCCGACTACTACGACATTGGTTTGGGTCTGGTAGCCGTGGGAGCGAAACAACGCGTCCACGACGTGCTCGAACATGCGACCGCGTTCATGGGGCCCGAGCGAAGAAGAACTCACCGGGGCGACGGTAGCGCGACCGGCGGACTGCAAGAGCGGGCCGGGGATCGCGAGGCGGGTCGTGTTTCGCCGGTGATGCGGCCATAGTTATGGGCGTGATGTTTCATGGCTGACACATTTCGGTTCTGCGGATGAGTTTCGCCGTTCTCGCGCTGATTGTCGCCTGCGGGCTCGTGGGCCCGGTTATGGCGGGTCTGCCCCGTTTCGCGCCACCGGTGGTGGTTGGGGAAATGGCCGCGGGGGTGATCTTCGGCGTCACGGGATTCGGGGTGATCCACCCGGCTGAACCCACGCTGGCCTTCTTTGCGGAAGTCGGGTTCGCGTTGTTGATGTTCTCGGTCGGCACGGCGCTGCCGCTGCGCGATCCGGGTCTTCGACGTTCGCTTGGCCAAGGCCTTTACGTCATCGCGTTTTCCGTGGTGTTCTCTCTGATCGTCGGCTACGGGCTTGCGCAGGTCACCAATCTGCATCGGGCGCTGGTGATCGCGGTCCTGATGGTGACGTCGTCGGCGGCCCTTGCGATGCCGGTCCTGCAGGAGGCCAAGCTGTCGACGCTGCAACTTGGGATGGTCATTACGGCCTGGGTCACAATTGCCGATGTTGGGAGTGTCGTCGCGCTTCCGTTCGTGGTGGTCCATGGCTCGGCGAGGAATGTGATTCTGGGTGGGCTTGCCGTCACGGCGGCAACGATCATGATCTGGGCGGTGTTGCGGTGGGTACGCCAGTTCGAGTGGTTTCGTCGTTATCGGAAGATCTCCCATCAGCGCCTCTGGGGACTGGATCTGCGGATTTCGCTGTTGTCGCTGTTCGTGCTTGCATGGATCGCGCTTCGGATCGGCACGAGCGTTCTCGTGGCCGGATTCTTCGCGGGCGCCATCGTCGCACTGGTGGGGGAGCCCAAGCGGTTGGCCTGGCAGATCCTCGGGGTTGCACAGGGCTTTTTCGTCCCGCTGTTCTTCGTTGTGCTCGGTGCGCAGATCAACCTGCGTGCCCTCGTGACACACCCGTCCGATCTGCTGCTGGCGCTTGCACTGTCGGTTGGGTTGGTCGGCGTTCACGTTGCGGCGGCACTCTGCGCCCGACTGCCGTTGGGCAGTGGACTGATCGCCAGCGCGCAGATGGGCGTGCCGGCGGCGGTGGTCTCGGTAGGGTTGGCCACGCACATCCTGACCCCCGGCCAAGGGGCGGCGATCCTTGCGGCGACGCTCGTCTCGGTGGGCGCGATGGCGATCGGTGCGCGTGTATTGGTCGGCGACGGGCGTGCGATGACCACAGAGTCCGTCGCCTCGTCGTCGTAGCGCGGGGTTGCTGGCCGGCGCGCAGTGATCCTTGGGGCCTCCTGCGAGGGATCGCTCGCTATGTGGGTGTAGCGTCGAGGCGACGCACGGCATTTGACGAGGTGGACTCCCGATGATGTTGAACGATCCGCCTGTCGCCCCCGTGAGGCGACGGCGGTGGGCTTGGCCGGTGGTCGTGCTCGTCGGCGCGGTCTGCGCGATCACCGTTGGTCTCGGCACGCTTGGGAGCGGCCCGACCCGCCCACCTCGGGCCGCGGCCGCGCTGCCCGTGGCGACGCTCTCGCCCCACGCGCCGCCGCCGGCAACGGCATTGCAGCGCCTCATCAGGGACAGGCCAATATTCTTTTCCGGCTCAACCAGAGGGCGTGTTGTCGCATTGACGTTTGATGATGGTCCCGGCCCGTACACGGCCCGGATCGTGGCGATGTTGCGACACCTCAAGGCAACCGCGACGTTCTTCGAGATCGGTAGCCAGATTGCTCCGTACCGGGCCCTTGTTGCGCGTATGGTCAAGTGGGGTTTTGTGATCGGAGATCACACTTGGAGCCACCCCAACCTTGAACGGTTGTCGAATGCCCGCGTGAGAACGCAGCTCGTGTCGACCATGAAACTCGTCACCAAGATCAGCGGGCAGCAGGTGCAACTGGTCCGGCCTCCGTATGGCGCTCAGAACACTCGGATTCGGACCGATGTCGGCCGACTCGGGCTCTTGAGCGTTCTCTGGAATATCGACACCCGCGACTGGACCCAGCCCGGAACTCAGGCGATCGTTGCGCACGCGCTGGCCGTGCGCGCCGGGGGCATCATCCTGCTGCACGACGGCGGTGGGCTGAGGAGTCAGACCTTGGCCGCGTTGCCGGCAATCGTCCACGGACTGCGCGCGCGAGGCTTTCGTATCGTCACGATCCCCCAGTTGCTGGTGATCGCGCCACCGACGAGCATTCACTATTGATTGACGCCGTCGCGGCACGGGTACCGGCGCTGATCGCTGCCAAGGCCCCGCAAGTTCATAGGTGCGTATTGTTACGATCCCAGGTGCGACGCGCGGAAGTTGGTCGAGACGGCGTTTGATGTCGGAACGTGGTCCGTACGCGAGTCGCCTGTCTCTGCGGGAATCGTGGGAGCACGTACGCGGAGACTGGTGGATGACCGTCCAAGGAGTGCGTCATGGCTGACCTGATGATCGAAACCCCCGTCGACCCGGCCGAGGGCTGGGTGGCGGACCACGTACGCCAGTACGCAGATTCCAACGGCACGGAAGGTCACATGTGGCAGGAAGGCGTCCCGACGCTGCTCTTGACGACGCGTGGCAAAAAGAGCGGCGTTGCTCGCCGAACCGCGTTGATCTACGCCAACAACGGTGACGAGTATGTCGTCATGGCGAGCTACGCTGGTTCGCCGACGCACCCGGATTGGTACTTCAATCTTGCGGCCGATCCGCAGGTCGTCTTGCAGGTTGGCCAAGAGCGTTTCCGCGCACGCGCACGCCGTGATGTGCCTGCCGATCGCGCGCGGTTGTGGGGTCTGATGACCGCCGTGTGGCCCGACTACGACGAGTACGCCAAGCACACCACCCGGGAGATTCCGCTCGTGGTGTTCACCCGCGAGGTGTAGCGGTCCGCCCGTTCGTGACCGCGACGATTGGCATCGTCATGCGGGTCGGCGTTCGGCACGGATCAGGTGCCATCCTCCTGGCGAGGTCGGGAACGGCCGACGAGTGCGGGTTGCGGCACGGATCCCGTACCGGATGGATTCGCGTCTAGGAGCGGAAGCGGCTCTCGGAGTGATAGTCCCCGCGTGCCAGCAGCCAGAGCATCACGCCGATCGCGGTCAGGATGATGAGGCTGAGCAGAAGGATGACGATGCCGATGACGGCTCCTCCGCCACCGGTCGGAAGCAGCCAGACCCCGGTGAAGACGGCCGCAAGGGCGACGACGACGACGCCGATCGTAATCACCGCGAAGAGCATCGCTGCGATCAGGACGGCGATGCGCACAAACCAGTTCGCTCGCTGCCCGTCGGCCTGGAACACGCCCAGACGGTCGGCGCCCCCCCTCAGGACCGCCCCTCCGGGCGGACTGGTCACGTGAGCGTGTTCGCGCGCCGCGTCGACGTCCAACGGTGCTGGAGGGTAGGAGGTCGCGCCGCAGTTCGGGCAGGAGCCGTTCTCATCGAGCGGTTCCCCGCATGTCAGGCACGACATTGCGTAGGTCGGCACTGCGATCAGTCTCTGAAGACGCCACCGATGATGCCATCGACCAAACCCGTTCCGCCGCTGGACGTGTTGCCGCCGCCTCCTTGGTCGGGCAGGTACTCGGCGATCTCCGCGGCGAGCATCGCGATCGACATCGACTGGAGCCAGATGCGGCCCGGACCGGTCAGATCGGCCAGAAAGAACCCGTTGCCCCCGAAGAATTTGTTGGCGAGACCCGGGATTGTGCCGACGGTGAAGGTGACCGTCTGGTCAAAGGCCCCGACGTGGCCCGGGTGCACCCTGAGGGTCTGACCCGGGGGAAGGTCGTAGGTGAACATCTCGCCGGAGAGTTCGAGCCACGCGACGCCCTCCCCGGTCAGGTGCTGCAGAAAGAATCCCATCCCGCCGAAGAACCCTCCGGTCAGCTTCTTCTGCTGCATCGAGACCGAGGCCTCGATGCCTTCGGTCCCGCAGAGAAAGCCCGTGCGGTGGACGTAGTAGCTCCGCTCGGGGGTCACCTCAACGTTGATGATGTTGCCCGGCAGTTTGGAGGCAAAGACCACCGTGCCGGGCTCGGTTGCTGCGGAGTATCGGGTCAAGAAGAGGCCGGCACCGCCGACGACGCGCTTGGCCGCCTTCAGGAACCCGCGACCGCCACCGGATCCCATTTGTGTGGTCTGCGAGAGCGTGACGGTCGGTGTCATCCAACCGAGATCACCGTGGGTTGAGACAACGGTCTCTCCGGGTTGTAGCACCGCCTCCAGAACCGGCAGGATGGTTCCCTTGACGTTGAATTCCATGGCAGCCTCGCTCTCGCAGGTTCGGGTGTCTCTCGTGGGTCCTGGTGTGCGGCAACGGTTCCGATCGGATGCTACCTGGAGCGTTCACGCGTGCTGGTCGGGGGGATCACCCATGCACCGTGCCGTAGTTCATCGGCACTGACACGGATGAGGTTGATGCCGCTCCTGGGGTCGTCCGTCTCCGAGGTCGCTTGTCGGCTGCATGGGCCCGGCGGTACGACCTGGAGCGACATCCTTTCTTGAGTACCGTGCAACGTCTGCGAGCGCCGCGCCCAGCCGTCGACATGCAGCCGGGGGGCGAGCCATGGATCGATACTGCGTCTGGCTCGGCCATTCCCAACAGCGTCGCGAGATCGGCGAGGAACAGATCAGCGTCGATTTCCAGGGTGATTGTCAGAGCGACCGCGGTGCCGGTGTGGCGTCCATCTGCACCCTGCCGCATCATGGCGCCGTGCGCGGCAACGTCGGCGGACACGTCAATCTCGGCGCGGTCTGTCAAAAAGCGCAGGCGTGTCATGGCGCGTCAGGCCACCCGTGCCACCGGGAAAGGTTCGGGTGTCGACTCGTCAGGCGTCACCTGTGGATCGACACCCTGCAGAGAGAACTGGGCCTTGCCGATTTCTCCCGTCCGCAGACTTTGAGGGCTTGCTCCGCGTCGCCAGGGGCGGCCCTGCCTTCCGGGTTGGCCGCATTCGTGGTGCTCATGGGCGCGCGTTGGGGCCAGCAACGGGCAGCCGTTCCACCAGCCGAGATCCGTCGCGTCGCCGCCTCTCGCCTAGGGGGTGGGTGTCGGCGGGGCAGTTCGATGGCCGTGGCGCGCTCCCATCGCCTGGCGCACGAGCAGCGCCGTCGCGGTGGCGATGAGCAGGGCGTTGACCGCGTGGAGCCCGCCGAGCACCGGCACAGATCCGGCGCCGGCGACACCGAGCACGAACTGTAGGACCATCAGGCCAAACAGGACAGCACTGAGCTTGGTCACCCAGGCCGACCAGCGTCCCAGCACAGCGAAGACGACCAGCACCAGTGCGAGGACGACGAGTGCGGTGCCGAGGATCCCGTGGGCGCCAAAGTTGTTGTCGCTGAAGCGCTTATTGTGGATGGTGGTGAACGCGCCTAAGCCTGCAAGGAAGAACTGAACGACGACGAGGCCACCGAACAGATAGGTGAGGATGCTGTGAATGGAGCGCATGCTGCGCACAGCCGACTGATGGCCTCGTGGT
>JADGPH010000189.1 GCA_017882555.1 Thermoleophilia bacterium | reverse complement strand
GCGTGGTCCGAGATCGACGTCGAACTCAAACGCCGACATGACCTCGTCCCCAACCTTGTATCGACCGTGCAGGGCTACGCCGCCCACGAGCGCGGGACCTTCGAGGCGGTCACCCAGGCGCGAGCCAATGCCGTCACCGCCGGCGCGACGGGCGATCCGACGCACATCGCTCCGGCTGAAAACGCTCTTTCCGGTGCGCTGCGCTCATTGTTTGCGGTTGCCGAGAACTACCCCCAGCTGCGGGCGGTTGAGAGCTTTCTCCAGCTGCAAGAGACGCTGACTGCCACCGAGGACAAGATCGAGTTCGCCCGCCGCTACTACAACACCAGCGCCCGGGACTACAACGTTGCCTTACAGACGTTTCCCCGCAACCTGATCGCGGGACCATTCGGCTTCAAGGCGGTGGCGTTCTTTGCTGCCGATGAGGACGACCGGGCCGTGCCTCAGGTGGATTTTTCGGGTTCCGGCCCAGGCGCGGTCGGCCCGGGATCCTCGGGCCCTCCGCTCGCCTCTGGCTCCGAGGGGCCTCCGCCCGGCGGCTGAGAGCGCCGAGTGGGCCGGCTGGTCGCTCAGACGGACTGGCCCGAGGCGATCTTCTCGAGCGCAGCAATCCGCTCCGCGATGGGAGGGTGGGTGTCATAGAGGCGGTGGTACCAGGTCTCGTGGTGCTGCAACGGGTCGTCGATGCACATCGCCGCGGTGGCGTGGTTCATATTCTTGAACGGCGTGTCGTTCTGCTGCAGCTTCTTGAGGGCGCTCAGCAAGCCCGCGGGGTTGCGGGTGAGCTCCACACCGCTCACGTCGGCCAACGACTCGCGGCGGCGTGAGAGTGCCAGACGAATGAGTGGACCGACGATGAAACCGACGATGGCGAGCAGCGCGCCGGCAGCGAAGAGCACGATCACGAGTTGGTTGCCCCTGCTCCCTCTCCCCATTCCGGCAAAGAATGCGCTCCGCCACAGGATGCTGGCCAGCAGGGCGGCCATGCCGACCATGGTGCCCACCACGAGCAGGAGACGGATGTCGTGGTTCTTGATATGGCTTAGCTCATGGCTGGCCACGCCCTCAAGCTCTTCGCGGTTCATGATGGCGAGCAGCCCGGTGGTGAAGGTGATGGCGGCCTTGTCCGGGCTGACCCCGGTAGCGAAGGCGTTGGGCGAGGGGTCGTCGATCACGTAGACAGCGGGCTTGGGGATGCCTTCGCCGAGGGCCAAGGCCTCCACCACGTTGTGCAGCTGCGGGTACTGGGCTGGGTCGGCAGGCACCGCCCCGGAGGTCCGGAGCACCAGACCGGCTCCCGCGTGCAGCGAGTAAATGATCCCGCCTACGGCCAAGACACCGCCGATCACCAGTCCGGTGATCACGGGGGACCAGCTGAAGTTGCCTGAGTGGCGGGAGGAGGCCGCTACGAGGAGGCCGACGACAGCTCCGATGGCCACCCAGATCACGAAGAACAGCACGATGAAGATGATGCTGCGCCGCTTGTTGCTGGCGATCTCGCTGTACACAGACTGAAGCGTACTCTCCCGGCAGTGCTCGGACTCTGGAGTAGATGACGGGTGGCATCACGCCACTCAGGCCTTCAGACCGGACTCCTCAGGCTGCAACGCCCAGCGGATGCCAAATGGTGCCAGGAGGATGGGCGTTCCCGGTGTCGGAGGCCGACCTGCGGAGTCGCGGTGAGACCGGAATTCCCCAGCCATGCGGGTTCGGAGAAGTCCGGCCGCCCGGGTTCGACCCGCTGACCCCTTGAACCGCGAGTGCGCGCGTCCGAATGGTCGATCGACTCTTCGGCCGACTGGAGGGAGCACTCGACGGGAGAGAGGCGTGCAGCGGGCATCGCGAGGCTCAGACATTTGTCGGGCCCGCATCCGTAGGTGGTCAGTATCGGCCTCTCGCTCATGCGAGCACCCCTCACCACGACCCTCCGCTCTTTTGGGGCGCGTCGCCGACGCGCCCACGGTCCGATGCGTTAGCGAAAGACCGCCCGCGCCAAGACCTGCACCTGACGTGCTGCGGGCAAGGCCAGGATCGCCCTGGTGGCCCTCGCACGGTGTGTGGGCGCGTAGTGCGCCGCGACAAAGGCCCGGACCTGCGCCGCGCTGACGTGCGCGTTCGCAGTACGCGAGATGACCGTGGCGACACCGCCGGGGTTCCGGGCGACCGCGCTCACCAAGAGCGTGGCTGCGTGGTGCCAATTGGCGTACCGATAGTGGGTGACGACGAATGCCGCGATCTGGCTGTGGGTGACCCCGGGGCTCGACGATCCCCCCGCCGTTGTGCGCGCCACACTGAACCACGTGCTCGGCAGTCCCAGATCTGCCTGAATCATGTTTCCCGACAGGGTGACGTTCGTGCCGTTGTCGAGCGTGACCCGGACGAGCATCACCCGTGGTGAGACGCCCCGTGTGAGCACGGCGATGCTCGCGACCGGCCCTCCGAGCCCGAGCGACTGACCCACCTGCGCATCCGTGAACGTCCGCGGGTTCGGCCATCGATCCATCGGTGAGATGGCGTCATAGGGGTCGGGGACCCCGACGAGGTACGGAATCGGTGACCCTCCCCAGACATCGCTTTTGCTGTCGGTGTATCCGCCCGAGCTGGAGAAAAAGAACGCCTGCACGATGGTGCCGTGATAGGCGACTACCTTGCCTGAGGTGGCGCTAATGGCAGAGTCCGTGCTCGCCGTCTCGGCGGTGACCCCCCCGTACATCTGGCTGCGGGTATCGGGGTAGACATCAAACGCATGGGCTGGCTGGCGGCTCGCCAGCGCATAGCTGCGTGCAGCGATTGCTTGCGCTTGAAGCGCGGCTGGCGCCCAACTGGACGGCATCTCCCAGGCCACGACCCCGCGGACATAGGACTCGACCGGAACGGTGTTGATCGTGGTGAGCCGTCCGGCGGTTGACGAAATACCCAGGAAGCCCCGATACGTGCGTGAGCCGAGCGCGACCGTGCCGGAGCCCGTGCGAGACACCCGCACACCGCCTCCTGCCTGGTAGACCTTTGCCCCGCTCGGACCGGTCACGAGGACCCCCGCACCGGCGGGCTTGGCGATGTAGTTCACGCCAGCAGAGAGCGGCACGACGTGGCCGGTGGTCGCATCAATGAGCTCGCCCGATCCACGGACTCCGATCGCCACCTGCGACTGCCCGCTCGACATCAACACCCGAATCGTCGTGCTCGTCGAGACCTGCGCAAGCGTCGTACCGCGGTAGTACCACGCCATGATCTTGGCGGCACTCCAGCCATGTTGGGCATCGCCTTCGGCCCCGTACTGCGACATACCAATGCCGTGACCCCAGCCACGACCAACAAAGCTGAACTGCACGGTCTGTGCGGCCGCGATGCCGCTGACGCAGGTCGCGCACAGTGCTGCGCCAGCCAGGATTCGCGCCCACCAACCCGAGGTGTGGTGAAGGCGAGAGCAGGAGGTCCCAGCGCGGTCGCGTGCGTTATCGGCGCGAGGGGTGCCGCTCGGGGTTCTCGGTTGCACGCGTGTCACGTCCCTATTTGGCCTCGAGGCCAGATCGTGCGATGGGATCCGCCGCTCGTCGGGCGTCACCCTGATGGGTTCACAGGCCCCATGATCGTTGCAGGCTCTTGTTACAGGGTCGGCATC
>JADGPH010000188.1 GCA_017882555.1 Thermoleophilia bacterium | reverse complement strand
CGCCCTCGAGCAGCAGGTACTCGATGAACACCCGCCGACCGGTGCTGTCGCAGTAGCGACGACACGCCGACAGGAGGCTGGAGATCGGGTACCGATGGTTGATCGGCATCATCCGGCTGCGGGTCTCGTCGTCGGCGGCGTGCAACGACACCGCCAGGCGCACGGGCAACGCAAAATCCTGGAGCGCGGCAATTCCCGGCACCCAGCCCACGGTGGAGATCGCAATTTGTCGCGCCGAGATGCCCAAGCCCGGTGCCGGGCGGTGCAACTCTTCAACCGCGCTGAAGACGGACAGCAGGTTCTGCATGGGTTCACCCATGCCCATGAACACGACGTTCGACAGCCGAGCGCTTTGGGTATCGGCCTCGTGCGCGGCAAGCAGGGCTTGCTCGACGATTTCCCATGTGGTCAGGTCGCGACCAAAGCCCATCGTCCCTGTGGAACAGAACCGGCATCCCAGGGCGCAGCCGACTTGACTGGACACACACAGCGTGCGGCGCCCACGGGCGTGCGCTATCAGGACCGCCTCAATCTCGAGCCCGTCGGTGAGCCCCAAGCGCCACTTGACCGTGCCATCGACGGACACCAAGCGCTCGATCGGTGTCACGGACCACAACGAGCCATGTTCGGCAAGGCGCGCACGTAGCGCCTTGCCGAGTGTCGTGACCTCGTCCCAGGAGCGAGCGCCAGCGCGTTGGGCACGCACAAGCTGGTCCATCCGGTAGGCCGGCTCGCCCCATTCCTGGAGCAAGCCGCCGATCAGGTCACGATCCATCGGACGACCGTAGCAGTCCGGCCCGGCGAAACGCCGCCGCCAGGCGCCGCAGCTCATCGGGCACATTCCCACCAGGCTGGATCGCGAGTTCGCTCACCCCATCCGCGGCCAGTGCGGTCACCCGCTCGGCAAGTTCGCTCGAGGTGCCGGTCATCGAGAACCGCTGGATGTGTTCCGGGGTCACCATCTCACGATCGGCCTCGAGCACAACCTCGACCAGGTGGCCGCGGTGCAGCTGCTGATGCCATCGCGCGAGATCAACGCCACGGGAGATGCGCGCGAGGTATGCCTCCGCACATGCCCGAAGCTCGGGGTCAAGCCCCTCCAGCCGCCATGGCTGCTCGGCGAACTGATGGAAGGCCACCGCGACGACCGGGCCGACCGCAGCCCGGAGGTGCGGTGAGTCCCACGACTCGTCGACATCACGAACCACGCCCACGGCATGCACGGTCAGGGGCAAGTCGGCGCCGATACCCTCGCGCAGCACGGCGAGCCCGCCCGGATAAAACAAGCCGGTCATGACCCCGTCGCCGAGGTCGCGCGCGACGGCCTGCGCCCGTGGCCCGCGGCATGACACGTAGATCGGCACCGGCCAGGGTCCGTCGGCGCCGGGAACCCGGATCAGCCTCACCGGTGCGCCGCCCCCGTCGTGGGGCACCTCACCGCCCGCGAGCAACGTACGCAGCGCGGCGACCTCGGCCTTGAGGCGAGCAATCCGCACCGGGGGCAGCGCCAGCGTAGAGCGCCCCGTGAAGCCTGCGCCGACCGCGACGACAACCCGCCCCGGAGCCAGTGCGGCGACGCTCGTGAGCGCATTTGCGGTCACCACCGGCGATCGCAACCCGGGGGACCAACACGCCCACACCCAGCCCGATTCGGGAAGTGCGTTCTGCCGCGCGGGCCAAGGTCAAGAACACGTCGTCGTAGAGCAGAGGCGAGTCGTAACACCATGCCCGTGCAAACCCGAGATCCTCGGCGAGGCGAATGTGATCAGGCGTGTCACGGATGGGGGCGAAAAACGCCGAGAGCGCGATGGGGGTCATGCGCCATCTCCGGTGAAACCGTCAACGGGTGTCTCAAGGTAGGGAATGACCTCTCGATACACGCGACCGCCCACCAGAATCACCACCGCCGCCAAGGCGATCGCACACGCTGAGAACGCGCCTAGGGCAGCGGTGATTCCGACGGCCTGCGCCAGGTACCCCAGGCCAATCGTCGGAATCGTGCCCGCGTATGCGCACATATAGAGCGCCGACAGCAACTTGCCGCGCTCGGCGATCGGCACCGAGACCCCGCAAATCGCCGTTGCACCCTGCAGCGTCAGCCCGTTGAGCAGCCCAATCGCGGCGGCGGCGATCAGCACCACGCCAACCGAATGCAGCTGCGATGCCGACACGACCAGCAACGATGCGAGGGCACCTCCCCCGACACCTACCATCACCGCGATCCGCGCCGGGACTTGACGGGCAATCAGCGGCGTCACGCCACCCAAGCCCAGCTCCAGGAACCCGACCAGCCCGATCAGTGCCAAGTTGCGCACGCCGAGCACGGCGACCATGTACAGCGGCACGACCGACAGCAACGTCGCATCCAGAAAACCCAAGACAAAGGCCCCGGGGGCGAGGAAGGTGGCAAAGCCCGCCATCTGACCCGCCGGCACGCCAACCTGAATCCTCCACCGACCTCCCGACGAGGCATTCCGCGGGAGACGACGGATCGTCTCGGGGGTCACCAACAACGCCACAAAGGCGACAACCATGAGCAGCACATGGAATTCGAACGGTCGACGAATCGGCTCGCTGGTGTTCTGCGCAATCACGCCCGCGAGCCCCGGTCCCAGGCCGAACCCCAACCGAAAGGCGAGTCCCGCAACCATTGCCGCCCACGCCTTTTCCATGGGTTGCGCGTGATCGACGATCAACGCGGTCCCGACACCGAGGAAGCTGCCGATGGCCAAACCCTGCAGCACCCGTCCGGCAAAGAGCATCGGAACGTTGGAGGCGAATGCAAGGACCAGCGACGCCAGGGTCACACTGACCATCGCGGGTCCCATTACCTTCTTTCGACCGATGCGATCCGATACACCGCCCATCACGAGCATCGTCGGGACGACCGTCAGCGTGTAGGTCGCGAACAGCAGGGTGATCTGCCCATCGGTCAGGCCAAAGCGCGTTTGGTAGAGGGGCAAAAGGGGCGTCACGATGCTGGTGCCCATCGTGAAGATGAGCAGTGCGAGCGTCGCCGACCAAGCCGACCGGGTCATTGGCCTCCCTCGATTCGCCATGGCGTGTGTGCGGATCCCCCGCGGATTACGCATCAAACCATGTGCCCGAACATCACGCCTTTCGGGGCCCGGCAAGATGCTCGGTGGACGCGAAATGCGACGCGCGAATCCGCTCGAGCCGAACTCAGGGGGCAACGCCGACCGCAGTTGCGCACATCGCGGTCACCCGCGCGCTAGCCTCGCGCACTGTGACCCACGAGAAACTCTGGCGCTACACCCAGCTGTCCCGGATTTGGGCCCGAAGCCTGGTCGCCGTGGGGATCCTCGTCTTTTGCGTCGGAGTCGCCATGCAAAGTGGCGACTCTGCGAGTGCGTTCATCAGCTGGATCGAAGTCGGACTCGCCACCGTGGTACCCACCACGGCAGTGTTCTTCGTGTTGCTGCGCGGATGGATGCACAACGGTGGATTGCCGAGCTCCCGTCTGGTCGATGCGACCGCCGACCCCCGCACGCCTCGACGGCTGGAGGCAACCGCACAGAATTGGCGGGTCTGGACGATGATGCTCGTGACCGGACTCTTGATCGCGGGCGTCTTGATCATGGGCTTTCTGATCGGGGTCCTCGGGGGCGGCGGCATGGCCGAGGGAGTGGTCTCCGGCGTCCTGGTGGCCTGGGGGCTCGTCACCGCGCAAGATGTCAGGCGCGTTGTGCAGATCGAGCAGGACGAGCACCGCAGGTACTTTGCCGCCTGCAAACGCCCGGTCAGCGTCGGCTCCGTCCTCGTGTGGCAGGAGACCAAGGTGCCAGACACCGCGGGCTGACGGGTCACCGAGGCCACCCCGCCACCGACCGCGGGGGGCGGCCCGCAATCCGAATGCTAGAATACCCCTACGGGTATTGACCGAAGCTGCTCATCGGGGGCGTGGTGGCGGAGTTGCATGAGGTAATCATCATCGGTGGGGGGCCAGCAGGCCTGACTGCGGCCATCTACGCGGCGCGGGCGAATCTCGCCCCCGTCATCATCGAGGGGTACGCGGCAGGCGGTCAGCTGATGATCACGACCGACGTCGAGAACTACCCTGGTTTCCCTGAGGGAGTCCAGGGACCGGAGCTAATGGAGTTGTTTCGCGGTCAGGCAGAACGCTTTGGGGCGCAGCTGATCACCGCCGACGTCAGCCGCATCGACGTGTCGGCATCGCCATTTGGCGTCTGGACCGACGGCGAGGAGTACCGGGCCAAGAGCGTGATTATCGCCACGGGCGCGTCGGCACGCTGGCTCGGCCTGGAGAGCGAGACCCGGCTGCGGGGCTACGGGGTCAGCTCATGCGCGACGTGTGATGGATTCTTCTTCCGCGACCGGGAACTCGTTGTCGTTGGCGGCGGCGACACGGCCATGGAAGAGGCGCTGTTTCTCGCCCGGATCGCCTCGAAGGTGACGGTTGTGCACCGCCGCGACGAGTTCCGTGCCTCGCGAATCATGGCCGAACGCGTCATCGCTCACCCCAAGATCGCCGTGCGCTGGAATGCCGAAGTGGAGCGGGTCATCGGAGACGACGTCGTCGAGAGCGTGGAAGTACGCGACACGGTTACCGGCGCCGTCGAGGTCATTCCGACCGCCGCCGTCTTTGTGGCCATCGGCCACAGTCCGAACACCGAACTGTTCATCAACCAGATTGAGGTCGACGGCGCGGGCTATATCGTCACGAACGGAACCCGCACCAGCGTCGACGGCGTGTTTGCCTGCGGGGATGTGCAGGACGCCATTTATCGTCAGGCAATCACCGCGTCGGGCAGCGGCTGCATGGCCGCGATGGACGCGGAACGGTGGCTTGACTCCAGCGCCCACGAATCGTCAACAACCCAGCACCACGCGTAAACCGGCGTAACGAAAGGACCGAGGGCAAATGGCTAGTGTGCTTGAGATCACCGCGGAGAACTTCCAGGCGCTCGTACTGGAAAACGAACGCCCAGTGCTCATTGACTTTTGGGCCGAGTGGTGTGGACCGTGCCGCATCATTGCGCCCGTCGTCGAACAGATCGCAAGCGAACGGGCCGACACGCTCGTCGTCGGCAAACTGGACGTCGACAAGCACGGACCGATCGCGGCGCGCTACGGCGTCCAAGGCATTCCGTTCCTGGGACTCTTCGAACACGGCCAGCTGACGCGCCAAGCCGTCGGCGCAATGCCCAAGGCCCAACTCGAAAAGCAACTCGGCCTGGCCCAATAGCCCAGAAGGAGAACCCGATGCCGACCTACGATCTCGCGTGTGCGTCCTGCGATACGAATTTCGAGCGTTTTCGTCAGGGCTTTCTGCGCGACGAGGATCGCGTGTGTCCCGACTGCGGGTCACACGAGATCAACCAACGCTTCACCGGATTCGTCACGACTCGACCAACCCGAACCGACGCGTCGCCGACCGTCACCGGCTTCGGCGGTGGTGGCTGCTGCGGTGGATCCTGCGGCTGCGGACACTGATGGCCACTACGCCTGCCGCAACCACCCGCGAACAACTGCTCGTCCGCCTGCGACGCGCGGAAGGTCAATTGCGCGGTGTCCAGCGAATGCTCGAAGAAGGCGCCGATTGTCGTGAGGTGCTCACGCAGCTCTCGGCAGTCAAGGCGGCCCTCGATCAGGTCGGACTGCATCTGATTACCGATCAGATGCGCACCTGCGTCGCACAGGGCGAAGGTGACTGTGTCCAACAGTTCGAGGACACCATCGCGACGTTCTTGCGGTTCGCCGCGCTCGCCCGCTAGATCCACCGCAGAAGGTCCGCGAGCGAACTCACGCGCTCGACAACATCCGGGTAGCGGTCGGCGCGATCCACAAGGATGGGGCGGATTCCGGCCGCCGCCGCGCCCGCGACGTCGCGGACGGGGTCGTCCCCACAATGGACCACCTCATGCGCGGCGACCCCGAGGAGCCCAAGCGCGCGCCGGAAGATCCTCGGGTCCGGCTTTGTCACTCCGACCTCGGCGCTCACCACGACGCCATCGACCCATTCGCGCAGGCCGATCCGTGACAGGTGGTCGGCCAGGCTGCAATCCCAGTCGCTGACCACGACAGCCTGAAGCCCGCACGCACGCACGTTCTCGAGAAAGGGAATAGCGTCGGCAAACGGTTCGATTCGAAGCGCGCCGACAAGTAGCTCGACCACGAGGCCATGAGGCGGCACCGGGTCGAGCCCCTGGGCCAGGACACCGGCACACTCTCTCCTCAGTTGCAGAACGAGATCTGGGGTACGCGCCCAGACGTGGTGCGCACGGTAGAACGCGATCTCTTCACCAAGCGCGGCCGCCACTCGATCGGCGGGGTTCGGGTAGCCGGCCGTGGCAAGTGCGGTAGTCAGAAGTGGTGCCGGCGGACGCAACCGCACCAAGGTACCCATCGCATCTAGGAGCACCGCGCGCAGGCCCCCTGACCGGAGTGAGAGGCCCGAGGAATTAGGGGGAGGTGACATCCGCGGTCTATACTGCCGCGCGCAAGGAAGAAGGTCGATGACGATACGACGCCCAGGCCGGAAGGGACTCCTCGGGATAACGCTCGTCGGGGTTGCGTTGATCCTGTGGGCACCCGCACTGATCGCGATTCCGTACACACGGGGGCCCGGAGGCGTTCATGATGTCTGGAAGCGCCCCGACCAAGGCTGGGAATTCCTCTTTGACGCAGTCACCCAATCCCGAAATGCGCAGTTGGGCACCGCTCAGAGCGCCCTCCAACGCGCTCACGATCTCTGGTCCGGTCCACCAGCCAGTGCTGTGAGCGTCCGGCTGACATGGACCAATGATGGTCCATTCCGGGTCCCCGTGCCGCAGGGAGGAGCGCTGCCGGCGCGAAACAACAATCGTGCGTACCCCACCGCGGACCTCGAGTGGATCGTCAGCGGGCACGTCGGCCACGGCCCGACGCAGATGATCGGCATGCTCAACTACTCGAGCGGTGCGCCCGCCTGGGACATACGCAATCGATTGGATGCTGACTCGTGACGTACGTGCAGGCCAAACGGATGCGGCGCGATCGAATGCGCAAGCAGCGGCGCGTGGCACGCTTCCGCCTTGTGCTCTTGAGTGTGCTGGGCGTGATCGTGGGAGCCCTCATCGTCGGGGGTCTGGTGCTCAACGCGGAAGTCAAGAAGATTGTCCGCGAGACCGCAACTCTCAACGTCGCGACACTCGGTCAGAACACCGCAATCTATGACCGCTTTGGACACCGTCTGGGCATCGTCGCAGGAGAACAGAACCGCACCCTGGTCACGAGCTCCCAAATCCCGCCTGTCCTCAACCAGGCCACAATCGCCATCGAGGACAAGCGTTTCTATCAGCACCACGGGATCGACTACGTGCGCCTTGCCGGCGCCGCCTACCATGACATCGTTGGTGGCGGCGGGCTCCAGGGCGCCTCGACGATCACGATGCAGTTGATGAAGGT
>JADGPH010000187.1 GCA_017882555.1 Thermoleophilia bacterium | reverse complement strand
GGTCGCGCTCATCCCGGTCCTCAACCAGGCCGCGCACACCGGGCCCAACTCATCCGGGCGCAATCCGCTCAGGACTGCCCAGCGCGGCGGGCGCGGCGCAACGACATCCGCGAGCGCCGTCAGGACGCTCGCGGTGAGGTTCGCGACCAGCACCTGCACCTCGGGGAGGGGTGCCACAAGCGCATCGCGCTCGCCGACAGTAAGTGCCACGTGATTGGCAGCCGCATTGGCGATGGTCGCCTCGACGGCCAGGGGATCGAAGTCCCATGCCCACACCGGACCGAAGCCGAGTTTGGCGGCGGCGATCGCAAGGACACCCGACCCACATCCGACATCGAGTACCGGCCCCGGTGCGACCTGCAGGAGCAACTCCAGGCAACCCCGCGTGGTGTCGTGCTGGCCGGTACCGAATGCCATGGCCGGATCGATCACGACATCGATCGGACCGACGACGGGCTCACGCCACGGCGGACGCACCCGAATGTGCCCGTCGACGTCGACCGGCTGGTGGAAGGCCCGCATCGCGGTCTGCCAGCCCGGGTCCTCATCGGCACGTTCGCACACGGCCCCCGGCGTGTGCGCGGCCAAGCCATCGAGTTGTGCTGCCGCCATATCCGCGCGCGCCGACGGCACCCAGAACTCCAGGCGAATCCGGCCATCCTCGAGCGCCTGTTCCCGACACCCGGTGCCAAGTACCGCGTACCCGGCGGCCAGCGTGAACTCCGCCTCGGCCGCAGGCACGACAATCCCCAGCCGAACAAGATCAGCGGAAGGCGTGGCGGAGCCGGTCGAAAAAGCCTTCATCTTGCTGGTAGGCGCGCTCGTCCAGCGCCTCAGCCAGTTGCTCGACGGCCTTTCGCGCCTCCTCCCCCTCGACACGTGGGACCCGCACATCGACCACCACGCGATGATTCCCGCGCCCGCGGCCGTGGATCGCCGGGAAGCCCTTGCCCCGCAGGACGATCTGCTCACCGGACTGCGTGCCCGGATGCAGTTCGATCGCCTCCTCGCCGTGGACCGTGGCGACCGTGGCCGACCCGCCGATCATGGCGTCGGTCACCGGCATCTCAAGACGGCTCACGATGTCCAGGTCGTCGCGCCAGAACCGCGCATCCTCCTCGACCAGCACCTCCACATACAGATCCCCGGCACTCGCGCCGCGTGCACCGGCGTGACCGGCGCCGGTGACCCGAATCTGTTGACCCGATGAGATTCCGGCCGGCACGTTGACCGTCACCTTCCGCGGCGCCCGAATCCGTCCCTCCCCGCTGCAGGTCGCACAGACCTCACGCGGAATCGTCCCGGCTCCGTGACAGGCCGAACACACATGGGCGCGCACGAACTGGCCGAACGGGCCGCGACTGATCTGCCGGACCTGCCCCTGACCCGCGCAGGTAATACACGCGTCCACGGGCGTGTCGGCGGCGTGGCCACGGCCGTCGCAGTCGGTGCACTGGTCGATGCCGTTGAACTCGAGTTCCCGTTCGACCCCGAGCGCGGACTCGACAAAGCTGACGGCGACCTGGATACCCAGATCCTCGCCTTGACCGGGGCCCGGCCCGCCTCGGCCGAACACGTCGCCCCCGAACACGGCATCAAAGAGGTCTTGAAACGACCCAAAATCGTTGAAGTTCGTCGCTCCGGGACGGTTCGAGAGCCCCTCGTGCCCGTAACGATCGTAGGTCTGCCGGGTCTCGGGACTCGACAGGACCTCGTAGGCCTCGGCGGCCTCCTTGAAGCGCGCCTCAGCCTCAGGATCATCCGGGTTCACATCCGGGTGCAGTTCCCGGGCGCGGCGACGAAATGCCTTCTTGATCTGGTCATCGTCGGCATCGCGACTGACGCCGAGGACCTCGTAATAATCACGCTTCTGGACGGCCATACTGGTCGTTCAGCCTAGCAGCCACGTCGTCGCCCAGACCGGGCAACGCACCAGACGGCGCTCATCCCTCGTCGTCGTCGTCACCCTCGCCATCGGGGTGTGTGGCCAGGTTCGTTTGCGCCTGCTCGATAAGGGCGTGGGCTTCTTCAAGGCTCACCGCGTTGAGCAGCAGCCGCGCCAGGCTGCGGGCATCGCGCGCGACCAGATGATCAACCGCGCCCTCTTCAATCCAGAACGGCGCAGCGTCGGGATCCTGGCGCAGCAGCTCGACGGCTTGGTGGCCACAGTCGAGCGTGTAGGTCGCAATCGCATATTGCCCGGAGGGCGCCCCGCCCGATTCGGGCCGCCACGGCACAAGCGCGGCCGAGCGCACCCCACCGGGCTCGATGACCTCGGAGGCCAACTCAATGTCACGCCACGAGAGGTCGACCGGAACGCGCAGATCGAACAGCAGGTCCTCGGCCTCACCGACGCGATCCGCGGCACTGGCAATCACGGCCGCAACCCAGTGGGCCTCGGCGAAGCTCAGGCCGGTAAAGAGATCCGCCTCGTCGAGCATCGGCGCAAGCTGTGCCTCGGGAAGGGTCGTAATCCCCACCGCGTATTCCTCGGGCCCGACCGCGCCGGCTTCGAGCTTTGCGAGCACGCGCACCGCAGCGTTCGGCTCTGAGCGCAATGGCCGGCGCCACACCTCAAGGATTTCGTAGCGATCGTCTATTCGTAGACCCCTTCCAGATACCGCGAGAAGACCAGTGCGGCCTCCCGCACTGTGGACATTGCCAGGCGGTAGTCCATCCGTGTTGGCCCAAACAGGGAAATCGTGCCGAGATTGCCACGGGCGACCCCATAATTCGCGGCGACCATCGACAGCCCCTGGAGCCCGGGGTCGGCCAACTCGCTGCCGATGTGCAGGTACACCTCGTTACGGGACATGGCGCGGCGTAAGAGCGCGAGCAGCGCGTAGCGCTCCTCGAGTTGCTCCATCAACGCGTCGATCGCGGCGATGTCTTGACGCGAGTCGGCCACGAAGCGCGCGCGGCCGCCGACAAACAGGTGGTCGGACGTCTCTTCGGCCATTTCGGTCAGCGCCGGGGCGAGAGCGTCCAGGAATTCCTTCTCGCGCGCACCCAAGCGCGAATCGGTCAACCGCGCATCGATCGTGCGTGACCCGACACCGATCCCGGTCAGGCGCTCGTTGAACACCGCTTTGCCCCAATCGACAAGTCCCGGGTCGACCGGCCGATCGAAGGCCACCATTCGCTTGTTGACCGATCCCGTTGAGGTGATGACCACGACGGTCACCAGCTGCGGCTGCAGCAGCAGCACCTCGACGTGGCGAATCGTCGCGATCCGCGTGGCGGGCGCTGTCACGACACCCAGGAGCGAGGTCAGCTGCGAGACGGCATCGGCAATACGCTGCAGGGCACCATCGACTTCCTTGCGCATCTCGCCAAGGTCGATGGCCGTCTCCAACGCAGCTGCGGACACCAGGGCGCCACCACCCCGGGGCACCAGCTCGTCAACGTAGTAGCGATAACCCCGGTCGGTCGGCACCCGGCCGGCCGAGGTGTGCGGATGGCCGAGATAGCCGAGCTGCTCGAGTCGCGCCAGCTCGTACCGCACCGTCGATGCCGCAAAATCAATGTCGCTCGTGGCGGCAATGTGGCGACTTCCCACGGGTGTTCCACTCGCGATAAAGCGCTCGACCACCGCACCCAGGATCTGTTCCTGGCGATGGCTCAACGGGCGAATCTGTTCGCCGGATCCGGAGCCCAAGGACGTGGTCATGCGTACTCCATGAGTTCGTGCAACACCGCATTCTGAACGAAGCGGCCGCGTCGGGTGAGCGATACCCGACCCCCGTCAATCTCCAACAGGCCGCCCGCCTCCAGCCGGCCGATCACCTCGGGGTGGTCCGGTGGTCCGGCCCACGCCGTGTCCAACGGCTGATCCAGGCGTAACCCCAGCATCCATCGTTCCCTGCGGCGGGTCGCCGCGTCGAGCGGTTCCATCGTCCGCCCGGGACGCCCAGACCGGGCGACCTCGCCAAGGTACGACGCGAGCGCGGTGGTATTGCGCCAGCGCACGCCGTCGACCGTACTCACCGCGCCGACGCCGATCCCCAGATAGTCGCTGGCCGACCAATAGCCCAGACTGTGACGGCATTCATGGCCGGGTTGGGAGAAGTTGGCCGTCTCATACCAGCGATATCCATAGCCCTCGAGGTCCCTGACGATCATCTCGTACGCATCGGCTGCCCAGTCGTCATCGGGAACTTGGGCGCCCATGCGCGCCAGCGCGGTGTCGGGTTTGATCTCCAGTTCGTACCACGAGATGTGGTCGACCCCCAGCGCGTGGACCTCGGCCATGTCGGCCTCAAGCTGTTCCCATGTCTGGCCCGGGATGCCGAACAGCAAGTCGACGCTCACCGACGCAAATCCGGCCTCTTTGGCACACGCCACCGCACTCCGGACCTGGTCGGCGGTTGCACGGCGATCCAGCGACTGCAACAGCTGCGGCTGGAAGGATTGTGCACCGATCGAGACACGGGTCACCCCGGCGGCCCGCAACCCCGCAAAAGCCGCCCGATCGACGGTCTCGGGATTTGCCTCGATCGAGATCTCGGCCCCCTCGGCCATCGAGGGGGCGATCGCCTCGAGCAGCACGGCGATGCGCCGGGTGCGCATGAGCGTTGGCGTGCCGCCGCCGAGATACACCGTCTCGAGGGCGCCCAGCCGTGGATGCTCGGCGGCAAGTTCGTGACACAGCCCATCGAGGTAGGCATCGCGCATCTCGAGTGCCCCGACCTCAACGACAAAGGCGCAATACCCACACCGCGACGCACAAAACGGCAGGTGCACGTACAGGTGGCGAACCATCGCGCCTACTTCCGTGTCCCGCTGCTGTCCGAGTTGGACCCAAGGGTCAGGACCGACAAGAACGCCTCTTGCGGCACCTCAACGCTTCCCACCCGCTTCATGCGCTTCTTGCCCTCTTTTTGGCGCTCGAGCAGCTTGCGCTTGCGGCTGATGTCCCCGCCGTAGCACTTGGCCAGCACGTCCTTGCGCCGCGCCTTAATCGTTTCGCGGGCGACAATCCGCCCACCGACGGCAGCTTGAATGGGCACGTCGAACAGCTGGCGCGGGATCGTCTCGCGCAACCGCTCCACGAGGGCCTTGCCCCGACCGTATGCCAGATCCTTGTGCACGATCATCGACAGCGCATCGACCGGTTCGCCGGCGAGCAGGATGTCGAGCTTGACCAGGGGACTCTCGCGATAGCCGGCCAACTCGTAATCGAGTGACGCATAGCCGCGGGTCCGGCTTTTGAGTTGGTCGTAATAGTCGGTGACGATCTCGGCGAGCGGCAGGTCGTAGACGATCTGCTGACGCTGTTCGATCGGGGTCATGGTCACATACCGGCCGCGGCGTTCCTGGCACAGCTGCATCACCGCGCCAACCCCGTCGCCGGGCACGAGCACCGTGCAGCGGACGTACGGTTCGCGAATGCTCTCGATGTTCGTCGCGGGCGGCAAGTCGACGGGCGAGCGCACCGCAAGCTCGTCTCCGGAGGTGGTCGTCAGCTGGTACTCCACGTTCGGCGTGGTCGCCAGGAGCTCAAGGTCGTACTCGCGCTCGAGCCGTTCACGCACGATGTCCATGTGGAGCAACCCCAAAAACCCGCATCGGAAGCCGAAGCCCAACGCCTGAGAGGTCTCGGGTTCCCACTGCAACGATGCATCGTTGAGCGAGAGCTTCTCGAGCGCGTCCCGCAAATCGGGGTAATCGTCGGCATCGAGCGGGAACAGCCCGCAGAACACCATCGGCTTGACCTCGCGATAACCTGCCAGCGCAGTGGCCGCCGGACGCCGCGCCAGGGTGAATGTGTCACCGACTTTGAGGTCCCCAACCGACTTCAAACCCGTCACAAGGTACCCCGACTCCCCGGCACACAGTCGACCGGTTGGGAGCATCGCCGGGCTCATCACGCCAACCTCCTCGGCGATGACCTCACGCTTGGTCTGCATCGCGACCAGGCGATCGCCCTTGGTGAACTCACCATCGACAACGCGCACGAACGCCACCACACCCCGGTACTGGTCGTAGACCGAATCGAAGATCAGCGCCCGCGCAGGAGCCTCAGGATCGCCGTGCGGCGGCGGAATCCGGGCGACGATCGCCTCCAGGACTTCGGGGACACCCTCACCCGTCTTGGCGGAAATGCGCAGGACCATGTCGGGGTCGACGCCGATCAGCTCGGCAACCGCCCGCCCGTGCAGCTCGGGATCGGCGGCTGGCAGGTCAATCTTGTTGAGCACCGGGATGAGTGCCAGGTCGCCCTCGATCGCCAAGTAGGTATTGGCAAGGGTTTGCGCCTCGATGCCCTGGCTGGCGTCAACCACCAACAGCACGCCCTCACACGCCGCCAGGCTGCGCGAGACTTCATAACTGAAGTCGACATGACCCGGCGTGTCAATCAGGTTGAGCTGATAGGTCTTGCCGTCGGCCGCGGTATAGAACACGCGCACCGCTTGGGCCTTAATAGTGATCCCGCGCTCGCGCTCAAGGTCCATGGAGTCCAGGATCTGCTCGCGCATATCGCGATCGGTGACCGCTCCGGTCAACTGAAGAATGCGATCCGCCAATGTCGATTTGCCATGGTCGATATGGGCGATGATGCAGAAGTTGCGGATCAGGTCTTGTTGCACTCAGCTCATCGTAGCGCTCGGACGAGCCGCGTCAGTTGAGACAGCTCGGGCAGCGCCACCGCTTGGGCAGCCGCGAGAAACGCGGCGCCACCGACGACGGCAGCGGTGCCCACGCTGATGATCTGTCCGACCAACGTCACGCCGACCACCTGACTGACCACGCGGAATGTCGCCCACGCCATCACCGCAAGCACGGCGGCACCAAACAGACACTGCGTGAATCCGCGCACCAGCTTGTCGCGCGGCAGCCCGCCGATGCGCCGCGAGAGCGTCTTCAACAGGATTGCGAAGGTCACGACGCTCACGAGCGAGGTCGAGAGCGGAATGCCCGGAGCGCCCAAGGGCTTGTAGAACGCGAGATCTCCGACGCCATTGAGCACCAGCCCCAATACCGCGACCTTCGTTGCTATCCACGGCTCCTGCAGACTAAAGAACGATCGGATCAGCAGCAGACTCGCGCCGTTGAAGACCAGCCCCAGCGTGAACATGAACAGCGCCTGCGAGGTCAGCGACGTCGACGCGGCGTTGAAGGCCCCCCGCTGATACACCAAACGCGTCACCGGCTCGGCCAGCACCACCAGGAAGGCGGAGGCCGGCAGCAGCATAAAGAATATCTGTCGCACCCCGGAGCTCACCATGGCGCGGACGCCGGCCATGTCGTTGCGGGAGGCGGCGCGTGCGATGGCCGGGAACAGGACCGTCGATATCGCGACCGAGAACACTCCTTGGGGGAGCACGTACAGTCGAAACGCCTTGTCGATCGAACTCACGGCGTCAGTGCTGACCAGACCCGCAAACACGTTGTCGACCGATGCGTTGATGTTGATCAACCCGAGCCCCAGGGTCACCGGGAGCATCATCAGGAAGACCCGTCGGACTTCGGGGAGCCGCCGGCCAAGCGAGAATCCGAACGGGCCTTTCCCACGCATGTACGGCAGCAGCCACAGCACCTGCGCCAACGTCCCAAGCAAGATTCCCACCGCGTAGCCGGTGACGCGTTCGCTCGCCGGCACGGCGACCTCCGAGATGCCGAGACACCCGATGATGACCACGTTCCACAACACCGGAACGAAGCCGGTCACACCGAATTGTCCATTCGCCTGGAGCACCGCGGCCACGATTCCCGTGAGCGCAAGCAGCAAGACGATCGGGAACATGATCTGCGAGAGGTGTACGCACTCGGCTTGCAGCGCCGGAGACAGTCCCAGCGCGAACCACGGCATGAACACCGGTGCAAAGACGATCGCCAGGAGGGTGATCGCCCCGAGAATCATCGTCACGAGTCCGATCAGGGCACCGATGAGGCGCTGCGCATCCCTTTTGCGGCCCTGCTGGACGAGATCGGTGTAGATCGGGATCAGCGCGGCCGAAAGCGCGGAGTCGGCGACGAGGCTGCGCACGACGTTCGGGACGTTGAACGCGATCACGAAGGCGTTGATGTTGCCTTGGGTTCCGAACATGGCTGCCGCGAGAATCTCGCGGGCCAATCCGACAACGCGACTCAGGCCGGTCCATGCGGCAAAGATCGCTGTCGAGCGCCCCGTGGGTCGATCCACGTTCGGTGCCTCGGCCGCGACGCTGTCGTCTTCGCTCATTGCTGGCTGGCCTGACATCTGATCGGTGGTACCATACGCGGCCGTTCAACCGACCGAGGACATCGCCAGGTGGCGAACATCAAGCAACAGAAGAAGCGCATCCTGATCTCGGAGCGCCAGCGCGTCCGCAACTTGCGGTACCGCTCGACCATCAAAACCCTGACTCGTAGGCTGATCGAAGCCAGCGAGCAAGGCGAATCGGACCTGACCGAGCGCGCTCGCGCCCTGGAGCACCTCATCGACCGCGCCGCGGCCGAAGGGGTCATTCACGCAAACAACGCCGCGCGCAAAAAGAGCCGCGTCGCCCGGATCGCCGCCGGCGCCGTCAGCGCCTAGCACCCTCCGCGCCAGATCACACGCCTGAGCTGCCGTGCGCGATCGCCACGAGATCGCGAGCGGCAGTCTCAAGCACGAACCGCCGCCCGTCATCCGGCGAGCTGCCGAGTTCGCGCTGCGCGGACACGCGCAGGTCCATTTCCAAGCGCGCGAGCCGCACGACCGCCCGCGCGGCCGCGCCGCCGGGCAATGCCTGCGCCTGTTCGGTGACCTTGCGGACGGGAAAGCCCTTCATCCCCGTTGCCGCGCTGACCTCGTCAACACTCGCGCCGGGCCCGAGATCCTGTGCGCGCGCGAGTGCGCGATAGTGGCGCACGAGCCCCGCGACGATTACCACCGGCTCCGTGCGATCATCGCCGGAGCCAAGGTCGCTCAAACGCTCGAACGCCTCCGGCGCCCGGCCGGCAACCAGGGCGTCGGCCAGTTCGTACACGCGCGCTTCGGGATGCTCAGGGGTGATCGCCGCCACCATCTCGCGGTCGATCGCGGCGCCGCCCGCGTACGCGACGAGCTTCTGCGCTTCGTTGGAGAGCATCAACGCGTTCATGCCCGTGCGCTGCGCGTCGCTTGCTTCCCCACATGACCGCTCGATCACCGCACGCGCGACGCTCGGGGGCACATGGCCGCCCAGTCGCGCCACCTCTTGGGTGAAGTGCAGCTCGAGCCACTTGCGGCGCTCACGTGCAGAAGCCTTCGGATCCGGGCCCCAATGGAGCACACGTCCCACCTGCTGGACCACGTGCTGGAGGCGTTGCGGCAGGACGCCAACCGACACTAACGCCAGCACGGTCGCCGGATTCGGATCTTCCAGGTAGGCCACCAGCAGGTCCGCCTCCGCGGCTCGCCACGCGTCGGCATCGGTCACGATGACGCCCTGCAGTCCGCCGAAGGACAGGGTCTGACAGGTCGCAATCACGTCGGACATCGGGGTCTCGGAGGCGCTCAGACGTTCGGGATCCCCGCCACCTTCATCGATAATGCGGCGGACCAAACGTGCAAGCGCACGATCAACCTTCGGGCGATCTTCGCCTTGTATTGCGTAGACCGCCACGAGCGGCTCGGGATTCGTCGACATCAGCCCGCATCGTACCCGGCGGGCCGCGGTCCCCGGTCCCACCGAGCCCCTACTTGACCACGAAGTTGACCAATCGATCCGCAACGACGACCTCGCGCACGATCTGCTTGCCCTCGAGCGCCGCAACGACCTTGGGTCGATCGCGGACGAGCCGGAGCACCGCTGGCTCGTCAAGCCCGGCCGCGGCGTCCAGGCGATCGCGGACCTTGCCGTTGATCTGCACCACGAGGGTCACCTGATCCCGCTCCAATAGCGCCGGGTCCGCAGTCGGCCACGGCTGCTCCCACAACGCCGTTCCGCCGAGCGCTTCCCACAGCTCGCACGTCACGTGTGGCGCAAATGGGAACAGCACCGAGACGGCACTTTGTACCGCGTACCGGAATGCGTCGGGTCCCCCAGACTCCGCCGCGCCGGAATCGGCCTGATGACGCGAGCATGCGTTGACGAGCTCTTGGACCGCGGCAATGGCGGTGTGAAACGAAAACCGCTCCCCGATGTCCAGTGAGACCTTGGCGATCGTTGCCTCGGCGCGGCGCACGAGTTCCAGCGAGAGCGGTGACCCATCAAGCCCGGAGATCCCGGGCCGCACGGCAAGCGCTCCCGGACCCGCGGTGCGCGCCAACCCCCAGAGTCGATCCAGGAAGCGTCGGGCGCCCACGACGCCGCGGTCACTCCATTCGATGTCGTCCGCGGCGGGGCCCATAAACAGGACATAGAGCCTCAGCGTGTCGGCGCCGTACCGGTCAACGATCTCGTCCGGCGAGACGACATTGCCCTTGCTCTTGGACATCTTTGCGCCGTTGCGGTAGATCATTCCCTGGGTGAACAGGCGCGCAAACGGTTCCCGGAAGCCGACCAGATCCAGGTCGTTCAAGACCTTGGTGAAAAAGCGCGCGTACAGCAGGTGAAGCACGGCGTGCTCGACCCCACCGATGTACTGGTCGACCGGGAGCCAGTAGTCGACCAACTCGCGCTCGAACGGGGCCGTCGACAGATGCGGCGCGGTGTAGCGCAGGTAGTACCAGGACGAGTCGACAAACGTATCCATCGTGTCGGTCTCCCGACGCGCTGGCCCGCCGCACCGTGGACACGTCGCCGCCAAGAACTCCGGGTTTGTCGCCAAGGGGCTCTGCCCCTTGGGAGCGTAATCCTGGACGTCCGGCAGGAGCACCGGCAGCTGGTCCTCCGGCACGCCCACCGGGCCGCACTCCGGACAGTGCACCACCGGGATCGGCACGCCCCAGTAGCGCTGGCGCGAGATCAGCCAATCGCGCAAGCGAAAGCCGACCGTCGCCTCACCGACCCCACGCTGGGAAAGCCAGTCGGCCGCAGCGCCCTTGGCCTCGTCAATCGCAAGCCCGTCGAGAAAGGCGGAGTTGACCATCCGACCCGGCCCGTCGTAGGCCGCCTCGAGGGGTGCATCAGGCGGAGTCTCGGGGTCAGCGACGACTCGACGAATCGGCAAGCCCTGCCGGCTGGCAAATGCGAAGTCACGCGCGTCGTGTGCCGGTACGGCCATGATCGCGCCGGTCCCGTAGTCCATCAACACGTAGTCGGCGACCCACACGGGGATCGGCTGGCCGTTGATCGGGTTGACGACATATCGGCCGGTAAAGACGCCGGTCTTGGGCTTTTCGGTCCCACTCCGATCCGCAAGCGACGACCGCGCGGCAGCTTGGGCGTATGCCAGCACCGCATCCGCTTCGGGACGCCCCTCGACCAATGGCCCAAGCAGCGGGTGCTCGGGGGCCAACAAGAAGAACGTCGCGCCGAACAGGGTGTC
>JADGPH010000186.1 GCA_017882555.1 Thermoleophilia bacterium | reverse complement strand
GGATAGGAGATCTCAACCGACTGAGGTGCATTGAAGTCCATTAACACAGCGAATCCCGGCAGCCGCCCCTGAATCTTGCGGTGGATGCCGGGATTTGTGTTGAGTGGGGTTCAATAGGGCGACCGGTCCATATGGCGAGGCTGGTCGATGCGACCTCTCGCACCGCGCGCCGCTGATCTGCTCTGGCTCGTGTCTCGCACCGCGACCGAGGCCTGCGCGGCCATGCCCGCGACGCGTTGCGATCGGCCCCCGCGTAATCGTGGTCGCGGTCGGCGCCGGGGAGACGTCGCGTTCGCGGAGGCGGCATCCGGCACCAACCCGCTGGTAGCATCTGAACTCACAGGCCAGACGGACCGGGACGCGTCGTGCGATGATCGACTCAAGCGGGCCAGACCAAGCACGAGCGCGGTTCATCGTGCGCACCGCCCGTGGACCGGTCGGCGCCCACGCCCGTAAGGTGCCCCGATGATAGACACCCCACGTATCCGTATCGGCGCAGCCGTGGTCGTGGCACTCGCGCTCGGGCTTGCAGCCTGCGGGGGGTCCTCGTCCGGGGGCCACACATCCACCACGACCCCAGCGTCAACCACGCCGACCACGCCTGCGACGTCGACCAAGCCCGCGGCGTCGGTCATCCACGTCACGCTGACCGCGCCCACCCACACCCCGATCGTGAACAAGCCGTGGCACTACGTTGTACGGGTCACCGACACCGGGGGCCGGCCGGTCAACGCCATGGTGCACCTCCAGGCCCTCAACCATGGCCTGGTCGTCGGCCAGATTGGCCTGCACAAGGCACCGACGGGCGTCTGGGCCGAGACCATCACGTGGCCGCAAGCGTCGGTCGGCTTCCCGCTGGTGTTCCAAGCCGTGGTGACGGCGCTCGGTGCCACCAAGAGCGTCGACTACCCGCTCCAGGTGGCACCGGCGTGACCTCGCGCGCCAGCGGCGCCGCGGTCACCTGTGAGCACGTGCGCAAGTCGTTTGAGGGTGGACGGATCCAGGCGCTGATCGATGTCTCGTTGGACATCGCGCCGGGCGAGTTCGTGGCCCTGACCGGACGCTCGGGATGTGGCAAGAGCACACTGCTGAATCTGATCGGCGCCCTGGATCGACCCGACGCCGGCACGATCACGGTGGGCGGTCGTTCACTCGCCGACGTGCACAACTTGGCCGAGTACCGGGCCACCACGGTGGGCTTCATCTTCCAGTTCCACTACCTCATCCCGACGCTCTCCGCGCTGTGGAACGTCGAGGCCCCGATGATTGGACACGAGCGCTCACGACACCAGCGCGTCAAGCGCGCCCGGGCGATGCTGGAGGAGGTGGGGCTGGGTGATCGCGCCGACGACCTGCCGGGGGTCATGTCCGGCGGCGAGCGCCAGCGCGTGGCCATCGCCCGCGCCCTGGCCAACCGGCCGTCGCTCCTGCTGGCCGACGAACCGACGGGGGCACTTGACTCCACGACCGGCGCGAACGTCCTCGCGCTCCTTGCTCGGGTGCGCGCGCAGTATCAGATGACCATCCTCATGGTGACCAATGACGACGAGGTCTCGCGCACCGCAGACCGGGTCGTGTGGATGCGTGACGGCTGTCTTGTTCCGTCTACTCCCGCCGAAGCGCCTCGATCGGGTTGAGTCGGATCGCGCGCCAGACCGGATAGATCGCTCCCAGCAAGCCGACCCCAAGCGAGAACGCGAGCCCCCAGGCAAACACGTCCAGCCCGAATACCGGGCTGACGAGGGTCGACAGCGCGCCTTGGGCGACCAGCGCCTGCGCTGCCACATAGCCGAGGGCCAGCCCGATCGCCAGCGCGAGAAGGCAGATACCGACCGCCTCGGTCAGGATCATTCCTGCGACGCGGCGATTCGGCCAGCCGATCGCACGAAGAACACCGATCTCCTGGCTGCGTTCCATGACCGACATGGCCATCGTGTTCGTGACCCCAATGCCGCCGACCAGCAGCGCCACGACCGAGAAGACCCAGCCGGCGCTGATCAGCAGGCGACTCGTCGTGTCGACCTGGATCGCCTGGCCGGGATCGGTCACCGCGACGAGTCCCGGGAACCGCTGCTGGAGTCGCGCGGCCACTTGGGACGACGATGCGCCGGGACGGATGATGACGGCGATCGACGTCACCTCGCCCGGGCGGCCGGCCAACGTCTGCACGAGCGCGAGCGGCGCCACGACGCCGCCGTCCTCAAATGAGTTCCCGCTATGGAAGACGCCGGCCACCCGCAGCGCGACGTTCCCGATCCGGATCGTGTCCCCCGGCCCGCGCCCGAGCTGGGCTGCAACCTTGTCACCGAGCAGCACCTGATTATCCTGCGGGCGAGAGCCCCGCGTGATCACGAACTGGCGCTCGGGAAACTCGGTGGGGTCAAGACCAAACACGAGCACCGAACTCACGCCGTCGACGGTGGTCACAAACAGCTTGATCCGCGCCGATTCCTGCACGCCCGGCTGGCGGGCGACCTCGCTTGCCAGCGCGTCCGGGAGCAGGGAATTCGTCAGCTGCGTGACCTGGCCTTGAAACAGCCCGAAGTCCGCGCCCCCCAGATGGATCACGTTGTTGACCGCGCGCGTGACCCCGGCGCTGATCGACAGCAACGCCACAATCAGCCCCACTCCCAGCGCGACACCGATCGCCGTGAACAGGCTGCGCGCGCGGCGGCGCATGAGGTTCGCCCACACCAGGTTCGGTAGCCACACGGCCGCATCATACGCGGGCGACACCGCTCGAACCGCATGGAATGACCAACCCCGGCATGGGGACCCATGCCGTCACACACGTGATCACGTCCGGGTCTGACCTGCGCGGCGCGCCCGCGCCATGGCCCATCACGCCTCGGGCGCCGAGGCCACCGGCGTCCCCCACTCGAGGTCCCGACCCCCACCCGAGCCCAACCGCTCATGCGGCTACTCCGCGATGACCGGGATGATCCGCTCGAGCGGCCCTGGCAGCCACCAGTTCCACTTCCCCGCGAGGCGCATGAACGCTGGCACCAGCAGCAACCGCACCAGGGTCGCGTCCAGGAAGATCGCCACGGCCAGACCGAGCGACAATTCTTTGAGTGGCATCAGGCGGTTGGACAAGAACGAGAGGAACACGATGATCATCAAGAGCGCGGCTGCCGTGATGATGCGCCCGGTCCGGGCGAGGCCGAATGCCACCGCGTCGGTATCGCTGCCACCGCGGTCGCGAAACTCACGTACGCGGGTCAGCAAGAACACTTCGTAGTCCATCGAGAGCCCGAACAGGATCGAGAACAAGAACGGCGGGACCCAGTTGGTGATGTGGCCGAGGTGATGGAAGCCCAACAGGCCGTCCGCCCACCCCCATTGGAAGACCGCCACGAGCACCCCGTATGCCGCCAGCACCGAGAGCAGAGTCATCACAACCGCCTTGAGCGGCAGCAGCAACGACCGGAAAAGCACCAGCAGCACGAGAAAGGTCAGGATCATCACCAAGGCGATCACGCCCGGCAGGTTGCCCGAGATCGTGTTGGTGAAATCCCGGTTCCCGCTTGCGGCACCGCCGACGTAGACGTGCTCGCCAGAACCCACCTGCGGCGCGTAGACGCCCGCGATACGACCGGCGAGATTCTGTGCCACCGGGCTGTCCTCGCCCGCCTTCGAAGAGACGCTGATCAGCGCCGTGGTGCCATCGGCGGACTCGGCGATCTTCGGATTGACCGATTGCGTGGCCGGATCGGCGGCGATCAAGTGCACGAGCTTGGTGATCTCGGCATTCGGCACGGGGCCGGGGCCGGTGACCACGACCGAGATCGGATCCTCGGCGCCGGGGCCGGCCGCGGCCGCGAGCTGCGCGGACGCCAGACGGGACGGGGTTGTCGGCGGCAATGCCGTGAATCCGCTCGAGCCCGTCTTCATGACGAGCGTCGGCGACGCCAGCCCGAGCAGCAGGGTCGTGACACTGATGATCACCAGCCACGGCCGACGCATGACCCCCGCCGCCCAGCGGCCCCAGAATCCGAGATCGCCGCTATCGGAGGTCTCGCGACGCTTCGGACGCCCCAACAGACGCCGCACGCCGGCGATGGCGTCCGCCCGAAGCAGCCGCGGCCCCAGCGCCACCAGAATCGCCGGGGTCAGCGTCACGCCACACGCGACCGCCATGATCACGACCGCGATCGTGCCGACGGCAAACCCTGTGAAGATCGGCACCCCGACGGCAAACATCCCGGCCAGCGCCACAGCCACCGTCAGGCCGCTGAAGGTGATCGCCTTGCCGGCGGTGCCCACCGTGACGGCCGCTGCATCCAAGGGATCATGCCCGTGGCGGATCTCGTCGCGATAGCGATTGACGACAAACAGCGAATAGTCGACACCCACGCCGATGCCGATCAACGGCACGACGTTCTGGACGTAGATCGACAGGCTCATGACCGAGGCCACGAACCAGAGCGCCCCCAGGGTCGACACCAGAGCGATCGCCGTCACGAGCACCGGGATACCTGCCGCCCACAGCGACCCGAAAAAGACGACGAGGACCAACAGAATCAGCGGTACCTGCACCGTCTCCGAGACGGCGAGGTCGTGCTGGTTGACCTGATTGAAATCGTTGAAGATCGCAGGACCCGAGGTGACACCCACGTGAACCTGCGGCGTCGACTGGTGGGTTGCTGCAGTGATGATCCTGGGGATCTGCCGCAGGACCTTGTCGATGCCTTGGGTCAGGCCGACCTGGATGAGCGCGGTGCGGGCGTTGGGAAAGGCGAGCGCCGGATTCTCAGCCGGGGTGACGATCCCCCCCACCACGGGTCCTTGCGCGGTGACGGCGCGGGCAACGTTGGCGATCACCGTCCTGAACGCCGGGGCGCTCGGTGCGAGTGTCGGGCTCGTGATGACCACCGTGACGCTCGCCGGGAACTCGTTGGTGAATTTCTTGGCGATCAACGCGCGGGCGTTATCCGAGGTCGACCCCGAGATCTGGAACCCGCCCTGGGTCAGCTTGCCCGCCAGCTGCGCGGCGAACGGGGTGAGCACGACGAACAGGACGATCCAAACGGCAATCACCGAGCGCCGGTGCACGCCGCTCCAGCGCCCAAGGCGACCAAACGGGCCCTTCGGGATCGGGCCGCGGTCCTCGGGCGGGCTCATGCCCCGACCTCGCCACGTGCCTGGCCTCTGCGAGGAGCCACGGACGGGCCCGACGGAAGCTCATGTGTGCGCGCTCCCGCCGCCACGTCCACGTTCGCTCCGGGCGAAGTCGTCACTCGAGTACGCCGCACAGATCCCGTCACACCGCAAGCTTGCCCGCTCGGGGGCGCGCGTGCCAATAGGGGTCGCCCAGCACTACCATAGGTGGCCCCTATCGCCCCCGGCCGGATCCCGCGGGCGACCCGCACGACAGCGTTAGGCGATCGCGGACTTCGGCAGGTCTCCGCGGCGCAGACGCCGGTACAGATCCAGTGCTTCCACGATCGTGGCCAGGGCCTCGTCGGGGCCGAGCGGATCCTCGACGATCACCTCCTTGTTTTCCAGGGCCTTGTAATCCTGAAAGAAGCGACCCATCTCGCGCAGGATGTGCACGGGGAGCTCGGTGTAGGTGCGGTACGCATTGACCGACGGGTCTTGGGTCGACACGGCGATGATCTTGTCGTCGATGCCCTTCTCGTCGCGCATCCGGATCACGGCAATGGCGCGCGCCTCGACGATCGCGAGCGGCACGACCGGCTCTTGACCCAGCACCAGCACATCGAGGGGGTCCCCGTCGTCGCAAAAGGTCCGCGGGATGAAGCCGTAGTTGGCCGGGTAGTGCACTGCCGAGTACAGCACGCGGTCGAGCTTCAAGAGCCCCGAAGACTTATCAAGCTCGTACTTGTTCTTGGAGCCTTGGGGCACCTCGATCACGACCGGAAACTCCGACTCGACCAGGTGATCATCGACGTAGACGTCATGCCAGGGATTCACTGGCGTTCTCCTTCAGATTGCCGGGCACGGACCGATGCGACGGGCTAGGCCTTGACGCGTTCACGCCGGGCATTTTTGACCCGACCGGTTTGGGTGAGTTCGACTTTGCGCACCCGCACGCGCGTCGGGGTGACCTCGACGCACTCGTCCTCGTTGACGAGCTCCAGCGCTTCATCGAGCGACAGAATGCGACAGACATCCAGGCGTACGAGCTCATCGGCGGTCGACGAGCGGATGTTCGTGAGCTTTTTTTCTTTCGTGGGGTTCACATCCAAGTCGTCGGTCCGTTGGTGCTCACCGATGACCGCACCCTCGTAGACATCCTCACCGGGGCCGACCAACAGCTGTCCGCGTTCTTGGAGGCTCATGAGGGCGAAGGTCGTCGTGATCCCCGAGCGATCGGCAACGAGGCTGCCGTTGGTACGGGTCTTGATGGCACCCTGCCAAGGCTCCCAGCCCTCGAAGATCTGATGCAAGATTGCCGTGCCGCGCGTCTCGGTCATGAGCTGGGTGCGAATCCCGATCAGGCCTCGGGTCGGGACGAGGTAGGTCATGCGAGCCCAGCCGTGGCCGTGATTGGCGACGTCCTGCAAGCGACCCTTGCGCGAGGCGAGCAACTGGGTAATCGCGCCGATGTGCTCTTCGGGGACGTCGACCATCAAGCGCTCGACGGGCTCGTGACGCTTGCCGTCGATCTCGCGAATCACGACCTGTGGACGACCGACGGTGAGCTCAAAGCCCTCGCGACGCATGGTCTCGACGAGGATCGCAAGCTGCAGCTCACCACGGCCCTGGACCTCCCAGGTGTCGGGGCGCTCGGTCGCGAGCACACGCAGACTCACGTTCCCGACGAGCTCCGCCTCCAAGCGATCGAAGAGCATGCGGGCGGTGAGCTTGGAGCCGTCGCGGCCCGCCAGCGGTGAGGTGTTGGTGCCGATCGTGACCGACATGCTCGGCTCGTCGACCGAGAGCACCGACAAGGGGCGCGGGTCATTAATGTCGGCAAGGGTGTCGCCGATCGTCACGTCCGGCAGGCCGGCGACGGCGATCAGATCCCCCGGGCCGGCTTCGTCGGCGGGCACGCGATCAAGGGCCTGAGTGAGAAAGAGTTCACTCACACGGGCCCGCTCGATCGTGCCGTCGGCCCGGCACCAGGCAATCTGCTCGCCTTTGCGAATCGTGCCGTGGTGGACACGACAGAGCGCCAGACGGCCCAAGTAGGGAGAGGCATCAAGATTGGTCACCAACGCCTGCATCGGGTGGTCTTCGTCGTACACGGGCGCCGGGATGTAGTCGAGAAAGGTCTCAAACAGGGGCTTCAGATCCTCGCCGGGCACGCTGGGATCGAGAGACGCGAGGCCTGCCTTGGCGTTGCAGTAGACGATCGGGAACTCGATCTGGGACTCGTCGGCGTCGAGCTCGATAAAGAGCGAATAGACCTCGTCGACGACCTCGGACACCCGTGCGTCGGGGCGATCGACTTTGTTGACCACCAGTACGACGGGCAAGCCATGCGAGAGGGCCTTGGATAGAACAAACCGCGTCTGGGGCAGCGGCCCTTCGCTGGCGTCCACCAAGAGCGCCACCCCGTCGGCCATAAACAGGCTGCGCTCGACCTCGCCGCCGAAGTCGGCGTGACCGGGCGTATCCAAGATGTTGACCGTCACATCGCCGTACCGCACCGCCGTGTTCTTGGCGAGGATCGTGATGCCCTTCTCGCGCTCCAGATCATTGGAATCCATGACGCGGGTCGCGACCTCTTGGTTGGCGCGAAACGCGCCGGTTTGCCAGAGCATCGCGTCGACGAGCGTCGTTTTTCCATGGTCTACGTGCGCCACGATGGCGACATTGCGCAAGTCATCTCTGTGGGCCACAAATCTCCCTTATTACGGCACGTGTGTGCGGCGAAGCCAGGTGCTCCGCTCATCGCGCCACCCAACATGGTAGCGGGCCGACCGCGATCGCCACAGCTTCTGGCATCCGAGGTCACAGAATCGTCACGTCGCGGCGCACCCGATCACCGGTTCCGATGCCGCGCGGCGGTCGTGGATCCAGCGGATCACACCGCGGGGACCTACCCGCCGACCGCCCGGGCACAGACCGATGGTACGCCACTCGCCAGCCCCCGCGTCACCCAGCGCGCCTCGCCCGCGGGCGCCACCGCCAGCAGGTCCGCGGGCGCGATCAAGGAGCGCCCCCAGGCGCCGATCAGGCAGGCGACGAGATCTTGGGTCTCCGTCCCGATCGCGGCTTCGGCGATTTGCCCCTTACGACGGGCGACCTCGAGCAACGCCGGGATCCCCATCAGCTGCTGGGCCCAGCCGCCAAGGCGCGCGCCGGCGAACCAGATCAGGTGCGCCCGTAGATGGGGACCAACAAACGGGGGAACATCGACAGCGATGGGGGGGTCCTGCCAGGGTCGCCCGGCCCGGGCAAACTGCGTGCGCCAGTCAACCAGCCCCTGGCTCGCGATCGGACCGTAGGCCGCATACCGATCTGCGCTGGCCCCAAGCCGGATGCGTGCGGGCGTCGCGACGGGAAAGCCCGGAAACGGGGCCAACGCGCGTGTGACCCCGATGACGCTGCCGCTCGTCCCCCGGATCACGCGCGCGCCGACAATTGCCAGGATCAGGAGGATGAACACCCCGGCAACCAGGCCACGGCGTCCGAGTGGTCCGGGGCGGCGGACCGGATGATCCACGGGGTCGGGATCTACCACCGCAGTCGTCCCGGGGCACTCAACGGGTGTCGCTCGCCACGACGTGCGAGCTCGATCCGGGTGAGCAGCGCCTGCATGGCGAGGTCGACCGTCGGGTTGAGCGCCAGTTCGGCGCGGGTGTGTTCGATCTCCTCAAGTGCCCGCTCGCAAAACGGTGCCGGGGCCGCGGCAGCGGTGATCTCTTCGACCAGATCCCGGTGGCGGACCGCCCCGTTCGCCCCGAGCGCCACCGCAAGCGCGTCGGCGACCACGCCGGCGGCACCGGTCAGCACCGTCGCCCAACCGTCGGAGACCAGCCGCCGTCGCTCGCGCTTTTCCTGGTCTTCGGCCTTCTTTGCCGCTGTGCGTCCGCCGCGCTTGCCATCGAGTTCGGCGGCGGCGCGGCGGAGCTCGACGAGCTCCACGGACGGGTGCGCTGACGCCGCGGACTCCATGCGACGCTGGGCGTCGGCCACGACACCGGCGCCGGCGCGATCCGCGCGAAGGACGCTCATCCCGATCTCGACGCCGATCTCGCGCATGGATCGCCAGAAGTCGTCTGCGGCAAGCGCCATCGGGCCCTGGGTGCGGGCGCGCACCTGGGCCATGTCCGTGGGGACGCCCGCATCCACCAGACGCGCGGCGATCGCCTGCCAGCCCGGACTGCGAAAGGGCACCGGCACACAGCGCGAGCGAATCGTGGCGAGTACGTCGTCTGGACGATCGGTCACGAGAATCACGTGCGAACCGCTGGGCGGCTCCTCGAGAGGTTTGAGGATCCGATTCCCGGCGACGTCACGCAGGCGCTCGGCCGCCTCGATAATTGCGACCCGGCAGCGACCGACAACGGGTCGGGTCGAGAGATCGCGCAACGCGTCCTCGAGGTCATCGACAAGGATCTGCGCACCAGAGGCGCGCACGATCGACAGATCCAACTGCGCACGATCGGGCGATTGGTTGGGAGCCCCGATCAAGACCCGTGCGACCTCCAGCGCGGCCGCGCGCTTGCCTGTCCCGGGCGGGCCGTAAAACAGAAACTGCTGCGGAACACGGTTCCCGGCGAGCGCACCGGAGAGGATCTTCGATGCGAGCGGTTGATCATCGAGCGTGATCACATCAACGTCGCCAGCTCGGCGATGACCCGCGCGTGCACATCACCGGGGGTGTCAGACCCCGAGACGACCCGGATCCGATCCGGGTACCGCGTCGCGAGCTCCCGGTAGCCCTCGGCAACGCGCTCATGGAAACTCCCGCCTTCGGCTTCGATCCGATCGCCGAGGCCGCGACGCACCATCGCGACGGCAAGCGGCATGTCGACGATGATCGTCACATCGGGCAGACATCCGGCGACGGCAAGCGCGTTTGCCTGGTCGACCGCGTCGATCCCCACGCCGCGACCGACACCCTGATAGGCGAGCGATGAATCCAGGAACCGATCGCAGACCACCCACTCGCCACGCTCGAGTGCGGGGCGCACGACCTGCGCGACCAGTTGCGCGCGCGCCGCGGCAAACAGATAGACCTCGGCGGCATCAGAGAGCGCGCCGCGGTCAGTGCCGAGCAGCACCTCGCGCATCTGCTCGCCAAATGGCGTGCCGCCGGGCTCCCGGGTCTCGGTCACGGTGTGACCACGCTCGCGCAAGGCCTGGGCCAGCAGTCGGCACTGCGTGCTCTTGCCGGATCCGTCGATGCCCTCCAGCGCGATGAACCGGCCGTGCGACACCGCCCTGCGCGTCACCACGGGTGGGCCACAAGTACCGTCACGAGGATTGCCACGACGATCGCACCGACGAGCACGCGCCCCATCCAACGCGACCACTCCGGCGGCGTATGCTCGACGATTCGGTGCCGCGCGTCACGTGCCAGGCGCGCATACACGGCCGGTCGCGTACCTTCGGTGCGTTGATGAGATCCGGTCATATGTTCAAGAACACCCGTTACGCGCCGATATATCTCGTGCGAAGGACGCACACGATGACAATAATCGGGTGCGCAACGCAGATTGAGGCTACCAAGGGGGAGTGTTGGACGCAGTCGTTGTGACCGGTGGCGCAGGATTCATCGGCTCGAACTTGGCCGATGCATTGCTGGCGGACGGGCGCGAGGTCCACATCGTCGACAACCTGACGACGGGCCGCCTCGAAAAGGTCCCCCAAACCGCCACATTCCATGAACTGGACATCCGCGAAGCCCACGCGCTGGGGACGCTGATCGATGCCGTCGCGCCGTCGACGATCTTCCATTTGGCCGCCCAAGCCGATGTCCGCAAAGCGATCGAGCATCCCGAATTCGATGCCGACGTCAACATCATCGGGACGATCAATGTCCTGGAAGCCGCACGTCGCGTGAATGCGCGGGTCGTGTTCTCTTCGACCGGCGGTGCCGCCTACGGCGAATACGACGGCCTGACGATCCCGACTCCCGAGTGGAGCGAGGCGCGACCGATGTCGCACTACGGGATGAGCAAGATGGCCGGCGAAGGCTATTGCCGGCTCTATCACCGCCTCTATGGGCTTGAGGTCGTCGTGCTGCGACTGGGCAACGTCTACGGGCCGCGCCAAGACCCGCACGGCGAGGCCGGCGTGGTGTCAATCTTCTGCCAACGCATCCTCGACGGAGTTCCGCCGCGCATCTTCGGCGACGGCACCCAGACTCGGGACTACGTCTTTGTCGGTGACGTCGTGCGCGCGTTCCTCGCCGCGCAGTCCGCGGGCAATGGCGAGACTCTGAACATCGGCTGGAGCCAGGAGATCTCCGTGCTCGATCTCCTCGAAGGGCTCGATTGCCAGATCGCCCCCGACTTCGCCCCCGGCCGCGCCGGCGAGTTGCAGCGCAGCGCACTCGCCAACGATCGCGCACGCCAGATCCTCGGCTGGGAGCCGACGATGGCGCTCGCCGACGGCTTGCGCATCACCCGTGACGCAATCGCGATCACCCACCGTGACCCCAACGCACGGCCCCCCGGCGTCGTGGACATGCTCGGCGTGTAGCCCGGGTTATCCGCGCCGATCGGCCCGGATGACGCACACGCGCCACCGGCTCCCACCACGTTGCCTTTGCGGGGGTGCAGGAGAGCCGCCCCACGAGCCGATGACGGGGATCGACGCAGGCACCGAGCCCCACTTCTCGCCGCCGCGCGGGCGGCGTATATTCGGCGGACGGTCTTCTCCGTAACGAGCAAAGGAGTGCACGTTATGTACCGACCCTCGTTCTCGCCGCGGCGAGCGATCAGCGTGGCGGCCATCGCCGCAGCCGGGGTGCTTGGACCGGTGGCTCTTCTTTCCGCCGCCGGCGCCCCCGCCGCCCATGCCGTCACCCGAGCCAGCACACCACGGTGTACGACATCAGGACTCGTTGTGTGGATGAACACCACCGGCAGCGGTGCGGCAGGCACGATCTACTACCATCTCGAGTTCACGAACCTGTCCGGTCATCGTTGCACGCTGCGCGGCTATCCGGGAGTCTCCGGGGTGAACCTCACCGGGCACCGGATCGGCAGCGCGGGGTCGCACAACGCCATCTACCCGACGACGACGATCACGCTGGCCAACGGGGCCACCGCGAACGCACTGCTGGGGATCACCGAGGCCGGCTTCTTCTCGAGCTCCGCGTGCCACCCGACAACCGCTGCGGGTCTGCGGGTCTATCCGCCAAACCAGACGACCTCCAAGGTGATTCCGTTCCCATTTGGTGCCTGCGCGCACGCGGGGCCCGTGTACCTGCACGTGGCGGTCGTCAAATAGGCCAATCGCGATCCCCCCGCGATGGGAACGACACTCGCCCACCGACAACAGCACCACCAATCACGTCATTCCGCACCGCGCGGCCCCCGCCCACGGGGGCGCGCGGTGCTCGCTAGGGGGTCCGGGCGCTCGGCGTCAGGATTTGGATGCCCAGTCTCCGCCCGAGCCCTTGCCCGAACACGAGCGCAAACCAGAGGCGCGCGATTCCGTCGACGATTTCCAATTGCTCCACACCGCCGACCCGTACCGGACGCAAGCCCACGTCGGCGATGACCGCCTCGACCAGGTGCTGCTGGTCACCCTCAGGGCCGCACCACAAGAGATCGAGCTGTTGTCCGGCGATGACCGGGTCAGCGAAATTCTCCCATCCCAGCGTGTTAAACGCCCGAACGTAGTGCGCCCCTGGGGCCATCGCGAGAATGTGCGCGGAGCCATTGAGCGTTGCGCCGCCAACCGCATTGGTCGC
>JADGPH010000185.1 GCA_017882555.1 Thermoleophilia bacterium | reverse complement strand
GGGCCTCCTCGGCAATAGCGGAGGGTTCTTACTGGCGCCGCTCTTCGTGCTGGTTCTGCGGGTCCCCTTGAAGGTCGGCCTGGCGACATCGCTGGCGCTCTCGGCGTTCCTCGCGATCCCCGGCACGATCACCCACGCGGCGCTCGGCCACATCGATTGGCGCATCGTCGCGGTCTACGGGGTCACCGCGATTCCCGCCGCGTACGTCGGGGCACGGGTCGCACTCCGGACGCCCTCCACACCACTCGCCCGGGTCTACGGTGCGTTTCTTGCGATCCTGGGAGCCGTGCTCCTCGTCTCCCAGCGTTAGGCGCCTACAGCAGACTCTCGGCCACGTGCACGGTGAGATCGGCAAGCATGTTGGTGTAGCTGCCGTATTCGTTGTCGTACCACCCGAACACCTTGGCGTGGGTCACCGGCACGCGCACTGCAGGCGCACCCAACTGGGCCAGTACGTCCTCCGGCATGCCGGGTAAGGACGCAAGGTCGATCTCAACAAACCCAGTGCGAGTATGGTTCTCGGTGCCTTCCACGACGACCGCCGCCCGCATGCCCGTGACGTCCCTCGGCACGTTTTGGACGTCGCTGTACACCAACAGGCCCGCCTGCGCGCCGCGGGCGGTCGCCTGGTAGATGCCGTTGAGAGACTCGCGGTTGATCACCGGGTTGCCGTTCGTATCCAGTCGGGTCTGGAAGGTGACGTTCAGGATTATCAGCGACTCGGTCGGAATCGGGATCCGCACCGAGTCCGCCATGAAGCCGATCTCGCGGATCTCGGGCAGGACCTCTTCGAGTGCGCGCGCGGCATTGGTCGAGGTCAGCACCATGCTGTTCAAGACGCTCCGCGTCCGGCGCAGGTCCTTCGCGCCCGCGCCGGGCACCGCATCGAGCACCGTCTGGGAGTTGGTCACCGCGTGCACGGTGCTCATCGAGGCGGTCATGATCTTCGAGGCTTCCATGCTCTCGAGCAACGGCTTGACCATGTGGGCCAGGGCGGTCGTGGTACACGAGGCCGCCGAGATCACGTGGTGGCGTGTCGGGTCGAAGGCATCGTGGTTGATGCCGTTGATCAGCGTCACGCAATCGGGCGGCATCACGCCACCGTGCGGCTTGAACGCCGCGCTGTAGATGACCTTCTCCGCCCCGGCGCCCAAGTGCCCCCGCAGCGACCCACCCGGGACCCCTTCGGGGTAGGTCGGGTCATCAAACGCCCCGGTGGTGTCGACGACGACCCGCACGCCATGGTGGTGCCAGTCGATGTCTGAGGGGTTCCGTGCCTCCTGCAACACCGTCACTGGGACGCCGGCGACCTCCAGAATGTGCCGCTCACGATCGATGATCTTGACACTCGGCTGTGCCGAGATGCCGAAAAGAAAACGGTCCATATTGCCGTAGGTCGAGTCATTCTGGATGACCCCGCACACGGCCTCCAAGTCTCGGCCCACCAGGCGCCCAACGTTGACGACAAGGCTCGGAAAATGGCCCCGGGCCGCGTGGTGCCAGACGGAGAGCTTCCCGATCCGTCCCAAGCCGTTGATCCCAAGAGGATGCGCCTGCCGCGATCCGGTCATCGATCCCTCCTTTTCGTGTCGCCGATCACTGCTGTGCCCGACCCCGCACAACCACCTCGGTCGTCGGGTGCGCGCCGAGTCGCACGGAGCCGTCGACACCCGAGATCGAGATCATGTCGCCACAGCGTACGAGATGGTCACCGAGGCGGGAAGGCGCGCCCGATGGGCCCACGATAAAGGGTCGACAGCCAACCACGCAGGTCTTCCCGAGCCGCTTGGCGGCGACGGCGGCGTGGCTGGTCGCGCCGCCGAGCGCGGTGAGGAGTCCGTCGACCTGCACGACCAAGGGGATGTCATCGGGCACCGTGTCCCGTCGCAACAGAATCCGCGGCTCGTCGGGGTAGTCGCGCGCCAACACGTCGAGCTCGGCTTGGCTGTGGGCGACCCGACCGCAAAGGGCACCGCCGCCCACTCCGATCCCGGTGGCAATACGTGCGGCTTCAAGGGCGGGTGTCGGGATGAACGCCTGCAGTACCCCGCGCGCCGTGGTGACGGCGTCGCGGGTTTGCAGCAGGTACAGGTCCTCGCGCCGATCGCCCTCAAAGGTGAACTCGATTTCCTGATGGTTCATCCCCTGCTCGGTCACGAGCACCTCGGCGGCATCGAGCACGCCCTGGTAGATCTCCGGGAAATCGCGCTCCAGCGAATGCGGGCCATGGTCGGGCTCGCTGAGCCGCTGGGCCTCGGTCACCGGAAAGGTCTCGACGAGGCCGGTGACGACGTCGTCACCTTGGGCCTGCACCACGAAGTCACCGTAGAGCTGCACGCCACTGGTCTCGTAGACCGGATGGCGGGTGAGCACAACCCCGGTCCCCGAACGCTGACCAATGTTGCCGAACACCATCGCCTGCACGATCACCGCGCTGCCCCATTCGTTGGCGATCCCGAGCTCACGGCGATACATCCGTGCGGCGGCGGCGTTCCATGATTGACCGACGTGGCCGATACACGCAATGAGCTGCTCGTGGGGATCCTCGATCAGCGGCGTATCGTGGTCGATGAGCAGCTGACGATATTCGAGTGCGACCTCGCGCATCCCGTGAACCGACAACTGCGCCTTCTTGGTGGCCCCGGAGCGCGCCTTGGCGACCTCCATCAGGTGATCGAACTGGTCGCGGTGCAGGCCGCAGCTCATTCCCCAGAACTGCAGCAGGCGCCGGAAGGCATCCCAGGCCGCCCACTCGCGCCCCGTTTGGGCCGCGAGACCTTCCGCGACCGCGAGATTCATGCCGACGTTCAAATAGGTCTCGAGCATCCCCGGCATGCTCACCGGGGACCCGCCCCGCACCGACAACAGCAGGGGCCGCGACGGGTCACCGAACCGACGCTGCGTCTGCGCTTCCAGGACCGCGACCTGAGCGGCGATCCGCGCCGATAGCGCGGCGTCAACGGGCCTCGCGTCCTCATAGAAGCACGCGCGCACGAACGCGGTCGTCAGCATGAACCCGTCGGGGACCGGAAATCCCAGCGACTGCATCCGCCGCAGCATGAATCCCTTATTGCCCAGCGCCACGACGCCCGCCGTGCCGCTGGGGTCGTCGATCGCAAGGATCTCCGAAACGGACCCGGGGACCTGGCGGGGTGCTCCGGCGACCGTGGGTCCGATGGCGCGTTGATCTTCGATTGCGCGCAGGACCCGGCCAATCAACGCGTCCAGGCGCTGCAGCCCGAAGCTCTCAGCGATCAGGTCGCGCTCCAAGCCTTCGGAGATCGCCAGCGCCGCCTGCTCGGCAGACACTCCCACCGGCCCCTCGATCCGACCCTGCTCAAGCATGCCCGCGATCACGCCGCCCGCGGACTCGTCGTAGACACTCAAGATCCGCGCATCCACCAGCGTCTCGAGATTCCGAGAGGCGAGCCAGAAGATATTGATGTACTGGTCGAGGGTCGTACCGGGAGCGTCCAGCGCCTCGTCGAACATCGCCACACAGTGGATCAGGCCCTGGGCACGAAAGCCCTCGATCCGCACGGCGCGCAGCAGCAAATGGAACCAATTGGCGATCCGCACCAAGCGCGCGTGATCGAGCGGCCGCAGCGCGAGGTCCTCGACCGCCCGCTCACCCAGCGCCGCCGCCAGGGCTTCCAGCCGCAAGGTGAGACCCATCGCCTCAAAGCGCGCTTCACGGTAGGAGCCATACATGCTGGGGATACCGGCGGCGATGTGACGCTTGTGGTAGATGTCCTCGATCGCCTCGACGGGCCCCGGGCGCTCGATGATCGTCTTTAGGACCTCGAGCGCCGTGAGTAGCCCGTCGAGCGCCGCCTCGTACTGGCCGGTCTCAAGGTCCTCCTCCAGCTGGCGAACGAACGCCGCCGAGATTCCGGGCACGGTGCGTAACCGCATGACCGCGTCGCCGGGATCCAACCGATACTTGCGCACGATCTCCCGGCGCACGCGAAAGAGCAGCCGGACTTCCTCGCGGGCGATCTCGTCGCCGGCGTCCAGGCGCGCGATGTGCGCCTCGAGCTCATCCGGATCCCGCTGGGCCAGGTCGTCGGTCGAGGTTCCGTCGGCCGTCAGCGCGGCAAGCACTGCCCGGATCGACTCCCGGTTGGTGTGGGCCACGAGCTCGTCGTAGATCTCGGGCGGAAGATACCGCTCCAGCGGCACCGGGTCCCCGGTCGCACACAACCGGATCACCTCGTCGGTGAAGGCGACCATCTCGGAGTTTGACTCGACATGGCATTGCTTACGCAGGAAGTGAAAGACGTGGTCGCGCCGGCCTTCGAGCTCGTCGAGGCGGGTCGAGGCGTCGCGGAGTGCACCTTCGGCGCCAATCTCGCTGTGGTAAACGGGAAACAGGCGCACCAGTTGTTTGACGTAGAGGTAGACCGGCCCGATATCGCACGACAACAGCGCGGAGATATCCCGCTGAAACAGATCGGTGTCACTCACTAGAACCCCGCCCAAGCGCAGATGGGCGACGAGCGCGACCAGCAGTGGCCGCGCGAGCACCGGGTCGACCTCGATGATGCGCAGGTAGGTCCGAATGCTGCGCATGTGGCCCGGGTTGACCCGTACCTGCCATTCGTCGGTGAACCCGGCGAAGTCCGGGTAGCCGAAGTCGATCGCGAGGATCTCGTCGATCATCGCTCCGGCGAGCGCGCCGTCACCGGTCGCCATGACATCGCGACCAATCTGTTCGATCACGCTGTGCGCGGTCTCGGGGTAGGCAAATCCCTGGCGGCGTAAGAGCCCACAGACGTCACGCACGACCTCGATTCGCTCATCGATCGGACCCGTCGTCACCAGCTCCGATGCCCGGCGGCGCACTTGACGCAGCGCCATCTCGTGGACGGGCTCGAGCACGGGGCGGCCGAGGATGTCCAGGAGCCACCGCAGCCCGTCGCGGGGGCCATGCGGCCGGGTGCCATCCCCACACGCCACATCGGCAGCGTCAAGAAATGCCCTGGCGAGCTCGCCGGCGTCGGGGATCGCCAACAGGGCATCGGCGTGTGCGCTCAGGGGAGCCGACGCCGACATTGCGCGCAGCGCCGCGCCCCAACCGGAGAGTCGCGCGTGGCTGATCCCGGCAAACGTCGCTGGGACGGGCCCACCGATATTGCGCGCCCACCAGACCGCGGGATCTTCTCCTTGCGAGAAGGCGCGATCAACCTGCGAGAGGCTCGTCACCAGCAGCCACAACCCAAACTCGCGGGCTTGGCCCGCATCGTCGCGCGCAATCAGGACCCGTGCCAGCCGTCGGATGTGGGGCGACATCGACACCACCAGGCTCGGCATCGACGCGGTGACCTCACCGAATCGCCGCAGCGCCGCGGCGATGACCGGTGCGAACCGGCCGAAGGTCTCCGGGCTCGCGTCGGTTGCCACCTTGGTGAGGTAGTACAGGTATCGCCGCCCGGCGTCAGGGCGCAGCCGTTGGGGAGACTCGGAGAGCGCTTTGGCATACAGATCACAGAAGACGCCGACGCCCTCGGGTCCTTTGGGGTGCGCGCTGTAGTGCGAGAAATCGCCCATGGCGCGGGCATGCAGATCATCGAGCGCCTGCGGCCAGCCCACAAACTGGTGGTGGACCTCACGCAGCATGTGGGCGGTCTGGGCCTCGAG